>NZ_JAMOKT010000043.1:0-66097 GCF_023656795.1 Parabacteroides caeci | reverse complement strand
GTCTAAAGTAAGAGCTACCAAAGGGCTGTTGGTACACTCCTTTGGAAAATTGGCAATTGCTCTACTTTCTTATGTTAATTTTTAATCTTTGAATCAGGTCGCCAACTCCTGATTCGCATTATTTATTAAGTTTTATCACTTCCGGAGTCCCTTTGGTAATGTAACGGATGATTACTTCGGGAGCGTCTTCACTGGTCTGCTCACAGGAGAAGGCTACGGCAGAAGAACCTGCGGGAAGTACGGCATTTCCCTGGGGCTGCACTTCGCTGATTACATTATAGTTCTTATCGGTTACTACGGCCTTACCGTCGAATGTGTAAAGCAGATACTGGCGGTCTGAAATCTCGCAGGGGAACTTAATCACCCCTTGAGGTGTGGTGAATGACGGGTCTTTGATGGTTCCGTCTCCCTCTACTTTCAGGCGGATGGCATATGTGCTTTCATAAGGACTGCTCCATGACCAGTCGGCACCGCCCGGTTGTCCCGGTTGCATTTCGGACAGGTTGCACCGGAAATGTTTGGATATATAGAGCGGATACAGGTTGTAGTTCTGTTCGTCTGTTTTTTCCAGGTGCCATTCTGTCTGAGGATCTCTCAGACGGGCTTTCTGCTCGTCCGTGAATGCTTCTGCTTCGCGCAGCTTATCCCAGTTTTTAATCGCTTCCAGTAATTTATCGATTTGTCCGTGACGGCGCAATGTGTTACTGTTGATTGTCATCGCATAACCGGCATCGAAACCGGCTGATTCGGATAATGCCCATTCCAGGTCTTCGAGGGAAGAACATTCGAAATTACGGTCGGCCAGACGGATCAGGAACCAACCCAGCATACGCGGGAACAGGTTGCGGTGGAAGAATGACTGGTTCTTGATACGGTTTTCAACCTGGCCGGTGCGCATCGCTTCACCCCAGGGTTCGCCCCAGTTCATACGGGTATGGATGTGCCATAAGTTGTGGCTGAGGCGGCTGGCGTCGTTAAGCACATTCTGGTCGAGCTGGTTGTAGAAGCGATAGACGAAACGGTTGTTTGCATATTCGTCCTGACCGGTATAGGAACATCCTTCCAAACCGTCGAAGGATATCTGGCGGATACCTGTTTTATTCATTATCTCAGCCAGGCGGTCAGCGTATTTGTCTTGCAGGACCAGATCAGGGAAGAGGGTTTTGTAAGGGTAGTCCCAGAGTTTGTACAGCGGTGTTTTCTGTGAATGGCTGGCGGCTGTTGTTCCCCAGGCGCCTCTTTTACAGTTTTTCAACAGAATGTTTTCTCCCTGCTCTTCTGTTGTGCCGTAAGTAATCAGCTCTTTATCGATCTGAAGGGTGTTGAGCGTCATCGGCATGGAGAACAGGTCCGACTTTTTGACTGTAATGTCGGTCTGGTCTTTGTTCAGGTCGGCTGTCAGGGTGAGTATGCCTTGTTTCAGCAAGTGGTCGGAAGGAATCGGTGTTACATAGGCGTCGTTTGTAGTCGTGAAGTTACTGAGTGTATGGACACCGACAGCGATACCCTGTGCCTTTGCCTTGTCTACCATCTTCTTTACGCCTTCATCCCCGCCTTTGGTGAATTTGGGGTCCCAGTTGAAATGTCCCCAGTCCAGGAACGGGTCACTATGGTAAACATATTCGAAACCGGCAATCTTAGCCTTGTCCAGGATCATATCAAAATTGTCTTCCGAGAAATCAGAGATCAGATAAGATTTCATGGCTGCGCGGGCTGTTTTCCCCCATTCGCCGTCGAACATCGGGTGGGGAAGTCCCTGCTCGATTTCAATCTCGCCGATACGGGCCAGCGCGTCTGTATTCTTACAGCCGAAGAAGGCTATTTTTGAACCTTTTATCAGTCCGTCTTCCCCTTCGACCGGGAGGACCAGTGATTTCTGTATTTGCTGTACTTTGCGATATTCCTGTTTGTTTCTTCTGCGGGCGGAGAAATGGAATACCGTCCCGTCAGAAATATCGGCGGCTGCCAGTTTGAAGTCAGGGATGCTGGCTACCGACAGTTCAGCAGATTTTCCTTTATAACCGTATGTGCTGGTAATCAATTGTCCGTATTCGTCAGGGATGCCGGCATTCGTTTTAATGTTCAGCGCCTGTATACCGAAAGCAACACCGTTACCCTGCGCAACGCCGACTACGTCTCCAACAACTTCATTGATCGTAACGGCCAACGGGCCGAACAGCAATACGTCGTATTTTTCCGGAATATTTGCTACCTCCAATGTGATGCAGACATCGCTTTCCTTATGTTTTAGTGTGATTGTGCCGCCGTCGGACATCGTTAGTTTAAGTTGGTTTCCGCTGGCGCTCATTTTGGACGGTGTTATGAGTTTGTTGTCTGTGCAGGCCGTTACGAGCGGATATTTACCCGTGTGAAGAATGTCCTTGCCTTCTACCTGGATAGAAGAAAAGTAACCTTCATTGTTTATCCCTATCTGGGTGGAACGGGTTTTCAGATTTACATGCTGGGCCCTGGTCTGAAAAACCAGCACGAAGGCAAAAAGCAGCACTAGTCTGCCAATTACAGAGAGTTGTTTCATGTTCGTTCGTTTAAAGTGTTTATCTATTTTTATTTCACCGATTGATGATTCTTATTTGCTTGTTGTTGAGTCTTCGGGCAAAAGACGAGCGAAGATAATAGTTTTTCTTTATACATGAAAAGCATCTGATCCTGAATGTAGAAATCAGATGCTTTGTTTTAATTATTTGTATAGTGATTTGATTAGTGTCGGGTCGAGTGATACAGGCGGATTGAAGCGGTCGGATGCCATATATTGCAGGATGCTTTGCCTGAACTGGCGGGCAGCCGGACGTTTATCCAGTTCCGTTTGCAGATCGGCACTGCATACCATCAGTTTGCCGTTACCGACTTTACCTTCCAACAGGATTCCCAGCTTCCGGTTTGTGAACCAGTCGTCGATCAGATGTACAACCGGGCGGTAATCTGCAGGGAAGTCGTCCAGTACCATCGCATTGCAATGGCTTACCAAGTCCCACCATTGATAATCGCTATATTTCTCTGTGGGGAAAGCTGCCAGTGCCGGGTGTTTGGGATCACAGAGGATACCGAGCGTATGAGGCGGTTGTTTGTTGGTCCAGGCCGTGTTCCAGAAAATAGAGGAGAAGCCGACACTGATATTTCCTCCCTTTTCCGGCAGGATGCTTCCGGGTGACAACAAGAGCAGGACGTTTTCTCCTTTTTCCAGTTGTGCCATGGCCTGGTTATCCAATGCCGAAGTGATATAAGGTTGTTTATCTACCGTTTCTTGTTTTGCCGGATATACCCAGATGTTCCATAGGTTTTTACTGCCGGTTTCTTTCACTTCCGCGCTAACCACCAATTGCGTCGGTTTTTCTATGCCGGAGAATGAATATTCGATATTTCCGGCAGGAATGCAATTGGTTACGGGCAGGTCTTTCACGAAGTTGCCCTGTGCAATCTTTTCTCCTACCTGGTTGCTGATCTCCCAGGTGATATTGGCTGCCTGTAACGGTTTTTCTCCGAAATGTGCCACTTCGAGGGGGACGTTCAATGTCTCGTTGTTCAGCCAGACCATTTTCGGGAAACGGACAAGAGGAACTGTTTTGTTACAGAAAGTACTATACTCTTCCGGTGTTACATAACCTTTTTCTTCCCAGAAGGGATCAAGAACGCCGACAAGGGCTGTTCCTTGTCCTGGAAAATCATGGAGGTCGAGTAATTGGAAGCCGGCGAAACCGGGCGTACGGAGAGCCCCTTCAATGTCTGCTTTGTAGCAAAGTGTTTGCAGGCGTCCGGATGCAAACAGGAAATCGTCTGCTAAGTCAGCCATATGATGTTCTTTCAAGGTTTCCTGAAATATCTCGAAGTTTTTAGCTTTCAGTACTCCTGTGTATTTTTCTATTTCTTTGAAATTCGGATAGACACACCACTGTCCGACTTCGTGGCTGACAGTCGGCATATTTTTCCGGATAATGTCGGCAAAGTCAAAGTCAGTACGGGGTTGTTGTGCGTTGATGATACTGTTCATACCTTCTCCCCAACGTTGGATGCGTGGTTCCATAGGATCCCAATAGTCGGCGTTTTCAACATAAGGCCAGCCACCGGCACTTGTATAGACGCGGCGGAGGTCTTTTGATTTCCAATAATTTATCAGGCCTGACAAATATGTAGCCTGATTGGCTCCTCCCGGCTCGTTACCGTAAGCCATCATACAGAAAGAAGGATGATTACCGTACTCTTTTAGGATGCGGTCGCTTTCGTCACGGAACCATTGGTCGGAGTAACCTCCGTCGCCAACTGTTGCCCAGCCTGCGCATTCGACTTGTAGGTAAATACCCATGCTGTCTGCTACTGCGAAAGCTGCTTCCGGTGGACACCAGGAATGGAAACGGACATGATTTAGACCGTGTGCTTTGCATTGGTTATATATTTTTGTCCAGTAAGTATTGTCCATTGCCGGATATCCTGTTAGTGGGAATATACAACATTCCAGAGTCCCGCGAAGGAATACTGGTTGTCCGTTTATTTCGAAACGCGTACCGTTCGCCTTAAACTCCCGGAGACCGAATGTGCGGCATTGTTCTTCTTTATTTTCGCCGTTTTTGATAACTGCACGTAAGGTGTAAAGGTTCGGAGTGTGTTCAGACCAGAGCTGAGCGTCATCACCCATTGCTAGAGTGGCCTCCTGTATCATACCGGAACCGGAAGTGATCTCTATTTTGTAAGGTTTGCCAACGATACTTCCATTTTTCTTCTCTATCTGAAGAAGTAGGGAAGAACTGTTCGTTCCGATTGTTCCGTCCAACGAGACTATAGCTTTGATCGTTTTGTCTGTGATATTCGGGTAAATCTGTATATCGTCTATGTAGAGGGACGGTTTGGCTGTCAGGCTGATTGTCCCGATGACACCATTCCAGTTCGATTGGGTATGGTCGGATACACTGTGTGCGTTTGTGCCTACTTCTATATTTACCCGGTTATCTACGCGGAGAGTTAACGTGTGTTTTCCGGGGGACAATTCATTAAAAGTGTGTCTGTACGGAGTGGACAATGATTCGTGTTTCCCCATTTCCATGCCATCCAGAAAGAGCGTCGTTTCCCAGTGCGTGCGTTCCAGTTCGAGTTCTACCGGCCGGCCGTTCCATGAAGCAGGTATCTCTACTTCCTTCTGATACCATGCAACTCCTACATAGTGCTTGTCCGGGTTCAGCCAGAAAGGAACTTTGATATTTCCCGGCTGACGGAATTTCTCATATTGGGGAGCATCGTACCATGATCTGTCGACGATTTGTCCGGTCCAGGCTGTTTCTATTCCGACATTGTCGCCATAACCTTGTTCCTGTAATGAACCAGGTAAATGAATTGTGTCGTTTAAAGATTTGTTATACCATTGTTCAGTTAATCCGATGTCATTAGGATCGAGGGCAAATAGCCATTTCCCTTGCAGGGATTGTTTGTCATCAACCTGACGGCAGGCCATTAGGGATAAAAAGATAAATAGGACTGATAAGTACTTTTTCATGAGTATTTAATAAT
The DNA here is from genome assembly GCF_023656795.1 of Parabacteroides caeci. NCBI lineage: Bacteria > Pseudomonadati > Bacteroidota > Bacteroidia > Bacteroidales > Tannerellaceae > Parabacteroides > Parabacteroides caeci. The sequence goes on along the minus strand of NZ_JAMOKT010000043.1, from coordinate 60,583 downwards.
ATGTGAAATTATGATGCAAAGGAATCGTGTTCTCGATAAAAAATCAATAGATAATTTATTCTTATAGATGGATTATATTCTGATTTGGTAATTTCTTTTCTTTATTTTTTCTTTTATTGGTCGTTCGGTAAACGGTTACTTATGCATTAATAATATAGAGGCAGGTCTAAATAGTAAAAAGGTACATCCAATCTTGATTTACACTTGGTATAAACCGATTAAGAAGTACCTCTTATTTATAAATTATTTAAATATACGACTGTTTACAACCATTCTTTCATAAACGCATCCATTTCTTCCGCATGTTCTTCCAAGCTTTGCAGCAGTTTGAACTGGGCTTTTGTACGGATCAGATTATGTTTCGGGCTGTGGATCTTATAATATGTATCACCGTTGATATAGTCTGTCAGGAAGCGTACGGTCTGCATGTAAGTCAGCAGGCGGCCACCATAAGGAAGCAGACTGATTTCGAGCGGAGAAAGGAATGCCTTGGCTGTTTCCATGTAACCACGGGTATAAGCCTTAAAGATATCCATGTTTACATTTACATTGTCCAGATTTTCATCATCTTCGGCACCAGTATTGGCACCAGTACGGATAAAGTCACCGATATCGGACAATACGAATCCCGGCATTACCGTATCCAGGTCGATTACACAAAGTACCTTGTCGGTATCGGCATCGAACATCATGTTATTAACTTTCGTGTCGCAATGGTTGGTACGTTTCTGCAACTTGCCTTCACGGTACAAACGTTCCTGAATGCACATTGCTTCGGCACGTTTTTCAATTTCTTCGATCAGATCTTTCACTTCTTCCAGACGTCCGGCAGCGTTAGCCTTTACTGCATCGTGGAATTGCTCCAGACGGAATTCCATATTGTGGAAGTTAGGAATTGTTTCTCCCAGTGAACCTTCAGGCAGGTCTGCCAGCATAGACTGGAAATCACCGAAAGCCTTACCGGCTTCGTATGAGAGTTCCGGAGTTACTTCTTCGTAGCTTTTGCTGTTGGGGATGAACAAGCATACACGCCAATAGCTGTCACCATCGAAATAATATGGTTTACCATCTTTAGTTGGAAGAAAAGTTAGTACTTTACGATTGATATCGCTTTCGCCTTTAGCTTCCAGTTTTTTGCGGATATGGGTCGTTACAATATTGATATTGTTTTGTAACATATCTACATTGGTAAAAATCAGATGGTTGATACGTTGTAATACGTATTTGATCTCGCCTTTTTCGTTTGTTACTTTCAGCGTGTCGTTAATGTGTCCGTTTCCGAAAGGTTCAGCGGAAACAACTTTTTCTGCCAGTGTGAACTGGTCGAGAATGTTCAGTAATTCTTCTTTTGTTTTTGCCATGGTATTTATTAATTGATAATTGACTATTGAAAACAAGTTGTTGTTGTACTCTTTTCAATCATGCTTGCAAATGTAAAAATAATCTTTGATAAAATAAAAAAGGCAACGAATCTGTTCGCTGCCTTTTTTATAAATTCATTTTGAATTGTTAATTGAACTTTGTCAATCTTCAATTATTTTTTGTTGCGGTTACCGTAACGGCTCATGAACTTATCAACACGTCCTGCTGTATCCACCAGTTTAGATTTACCAGTGTAGAACGGGTGAGAAGTATTAGAAATTTCGACTTTTACCAACGGATAAGTAACACCGTCGATTTCGATAGTTTCCTTTGCATTGATAGTTGAACGAGTGATAAATACATCTTCGTTTGACATGTCCTTGAATACTACAGGACGATAGTTTTCAGGATGAATTCCTTTTTTCATTGCTTCTTTATCTAATTTAATTTATACTCTTATTAGTTTGGTAACCGGTAAATTGGCTTGCAAAGGTATGGATTTGCTTCAAACTAACAAAGAAAATCGAACTATTTTTTCTGAAGGCGTTACTTTTGTATTATTTTATATGCTTAAAAGCATAAAGTTTTCAGAGAGTTCTTATCTTTGTGCAGAATTTTCAATCATTAACGTAATAATATATACTACAATGGTAAATTACAAAGATTTAGGTTTGGTGAACACAAAAGAAATGTTCGCTAAAGCCATCAAAGGCGGATATGCAATTCCGGCTTTCAACTTCAATAACATGGAACAGATGCAGGCTATCATCAAGGCTGCTGTTGAAACAAAATCTCCGGTTATCCTTCAGGTTTCTAAAGGTGCTCGTCAGTATGCTAATGCAACACTGTTGCGTTACATGGCTCAGGGTGCAGTTGAATATGCAAAAGAATTAGGCTGTCCGAATCCTCAGATTGTTCTGCACCTGGATCACGGTGATACATTTGAAACTTGCAAGAGCTGTATCGACTCAGGTTTCTCTTCTGTAATGATTGACGGTTCCCACCTGCCTTATGAAGAAAACGTAGCTTTGACTAAGAAAGTTGTTGACTATGCTCACCAGTTCGATGTAACAGTTGAAGGTGAACTTGGTGTATTGGCTGGTGTTGAAGACGAAGTTTCTTCAGATCATCACACATATACTGACCCTGAAGAAGTAATCGATTTCGCTACTCGCACAGGTTGCGATTCTTTGGCTATCTCAATCGGTACTTCTCACGGTGCTTACAAATTTACTCCGGAACAGTGCCACATCGACCCGAAGACTGGCAAAATGGTTCCTCCTCCATTGGCATTCGAAGTATTGGATGCAGTAATGGAAAAACTTCCGGGATTCCCTATCGTTCTTCACGGTTCTTCTTCTGTTCCTGAAGAAGAAGTTGAAACAATCAACAAATTCGGTGGTGCTTTGAAGGCTGCTATCGGTATTCCTGAAGAAGAATTGCGTAAGGCTGCTAAATCTGCTGTTTGCAAGATCAACATCGACTCAGACTCTCGTCTGGCTATGACTGCTGCAATCCGTAAGACTTTCGCTGAAAAACCGGCTGAATTCGACCCACGTAAATATCTGGGCCCGGCTCGCGATAACATGGAAAAACTGTACAAGCACAAAATTCTTAATGTACTTGGTTCAGACAATAAACTTTAATCAGATAACGGATTAAATATATAAGGAAGCCATCCCGTGTTTGCGGGGTGGCTTTTTGTTTTTTCTCCTTTTTTATTGTATAAATATAAAATTAAATATTTTATTATTTGTAAGTTTGTAATTGAATTTTAAGCTTTCTCATGATAACTGGCAAAGTATAAATGGAGCAGAAAATAAGAGAGTTCGATAAGTGGTATGAACAATATGTTGATGAATTGTTTTCGTATGGAATGGCATTCGGTATGGAGAAAGAATATGTGCTGGATGTCATACATGATGTTTTTTTACATTTATACGAATCGGTAAATAAAATAGAAATGCCGGATAATCCCAAGTTTTATTTACTCCGTTCTCTTAAAAACAGAATTATATCCTCTAAACAAAAGAATTTCAATTTATTAAGTCTTGATGACAATATGGAATATGAGTTCCAGATTAAGGTCGATGCACTTGCATTACTGGAAGATGAGGAGGAACGGTTGGCTTATGAAGAACAACTGGATAATTTATTCCGTTTATTGACCAATAAACAGCGTGAGGTTGTTTACTTGCATTTTATGCAGGAACTGAGTTATCAGGAAGTAGCGGAAATTCTTCATATAACGCCTAAAAGTGTACGTAAAATTATTTATCGTGCATTGGAGCGTATGCAAGGAGGAGTAGCTCCTTTATGGCTAGTCTTTATTTTTCTGGTTGAATCGTAAAAAATGAAAAGGGTAACCCCAGATGGAATTACCCTTCCGAATTAAAAACTCATCTGTAGTATTAATCTATTTATTGGTCTTTATTTGTCCCAGAATGGTGCCTGAATAAGTGTCGGGTCCTTATCTATCTCTTCCTGATAAATTGGATACCAATAGAATTTACGTTCATAAACCCGTTTGATGTATTGTGTACGGACGAAGAATGCTTTGGGGTTATTCGGGTCGTCAGAGAATTCTGTTCCGCTGAAATTCATGCCATACATTGGCTGGTCCAAGACTTCTTCCGCTTTTTTCCATCGGCGCAGATCAAAATAGCGGATACCATTTTCACAACACAATTCTACACGGCGTTCATGATAAATAGCCTGTCTGACTTCTTCCTGGCCGTTTAAAGGAATCTTGTTGAAACCATTGCTGTCAATTCCGGTTCCATATTGCGGAACGCCTGCACGTTCACGAATCAGGTTCAGGTATTTTAAAATGTCCGCGTTACCCGGATCACACTCATTCAATGCTTCGGCATAATTTAGGTAAGCTTCCCCTAAACGATAAAGTATTCCTGGGCGATATGGATGTATATTATCACGTTGGTTTTGTTCCAAAGAAACTTTTTTACGATTCAGATAACCATTTTGAGGTGCATCGTGTGTGGGGCCACCATCTTGTTCGTTAGACATCATTTGTACTTCGCGGTTGGCTTGATGGTACCATTGCCGGTTCCACATAACGGTCAGATAGAAACGAGGTTCCCGGTTGATATACATATTATATGTGCCAATAGCTGCAACCTGATTGTAAGTATTGCCGTCTGTACCTACAGAATCGACTGTTGCTCCCGGGCAATTGCGATACAGGTTGTATTTGGTTTTGCGGATATCAGGCTGGCTGGAGAAACCACGCTCTGTATAACCTGACTTTTCATTGATAACCGGCGAACCGTAGTTACTTTTATAACCGGTAATGGGTAATGAACCATCTTTCATGGAGAAGGCATCGACTAATGTCTGATAAATACCTAATCCTCCGTTACCGGATGCTCCGCGTGGAGTAGCATGTTTTTCAAATTCACTGAAGTTGCTGTCTGAACGAACGAATAATGCTTCCGGATTCACATCTCCACGCAGGAATAGCACGTTATAGCAGGACATGAAAGGATCAATGCTCCCGTCTGCATTGTATTCGCGTACCAAGTCGTGACCGGCAGCATGGGCTGCCTCTATCAATTCCTTGCAGGCATCTGCCGCGCGGTTCCATTTGGAGGCGTCATAAGTCTGGCTAAAACGGTCTTTACCGTCATAGTTTTTTAATCCATTATACCATTCATTGCCGTTGACCAGCGGGCTGGCTGCAAACAATAACATACGGGCACGGACTGCGAGACACATAATGGAAGTGGCACGTCCATAGAACTGTGTTGATTCGCTTAGCCAGGAAGTCGGCAGTTTTTTTGATAGGCTGACTAATTGTCCGTCAATCCAGTCAACCATTTCGTCGAAAGGTATCTGCCCGCGCATTAAATTGGGATCATTGACTTCTGCCAATCCGTCGAAGAAAGGAACACTGCCGTATGCTTCAATCATCATCCAGTAATAATAGGCAATCAGAAAGCGGCATTCATCTTTCATTCTTTCTATCTTTTCTTCTGTAACTCCCTGATCCGGAAGTGCATGAGCATTTTCAATAAATTGGTAGGCAGAACGGATACGTACAGGGCATTGACTCCATACTGCTCCGTCCCAGGAGGAACTTGTAAACCATTGTCCAATTACGAAATTCAGTGTATTACCCCACCACTGATACCAACGTTGGGAAGGATCGAGGTCATCTCCCATACTGTCATAACCATAATCTCTCAACAGACTCCAGTAAGGGTCAGGAACCCTGTTATAAACCCCGGAGAGCCAGTCTTCGGTTCTGGTTTTATCGTTAAATACCATTTCCATTGTTAGTGTATCATCCGGTGCATTATCCAGATAATCCGTACAACTATTAAGGGATAAGCCTAAAAATGATAAGCCAATATATTTGAGTAGTTTCATTTTCTATATGTTTTATATTTATTACTCTGTTAGAAATTAATATCCAGTCCGAAAGAGAAAGATTTCATGATCGGGTATTTAGCTCCGTTCGCCGTGTCCAACTCCGGGTCCCAAAGATCGAAGGAGGAGAAAGTGAAGAGGTTGGAACCTTTGGCATAGAGGCGGATATTGGCAAGGCCAACCGAATTAATCCAGTGTTTGGGAAATGTGTAACCGATTTCTATATCTTTCATCCGGAGCATGCTCATGTTACGCAACCACCAGGTCGAATTTTGGCTGTTGTTGGCGTTTGTTCCGTAACTTAAACGCGGGTAGAAGGCATCCTGTTTCGGGTTTTCCTGGGTCCAACGATCGTTGTAGTTGGTCAGGATGTTACCCATAGATCCCTGGGAAGCTCCTGGTAAGAAATTGGAAACAACTCCTCCGATAAAACGATAAGTCCGCCCGTTCCCCTGAAAGAAGATATTGAAGTCTACATTTTTATAACGAGCTGTTGCTCCGAAGCCATAGACAATTTCTGGATTGACGGTTCCGCCCATTGCCTTCTCATCCTTATTAGTGATAACGCCATCACCGTCGATGTCCATATATTTAATATCTCCCGGACGGATAGCGCTGAAAGTTTGTGCCGGTATACCTTCTTTTAAAACCAGGTCACCTTTTTCATTTGTAGTGAAATCATCTTCTGTGAATAATCTTTCGGCAACGAGGCCAAATAATTCATTGACAGCTCTTCCGGTACGTTGACGATTTGTTCCGATAACTCCCATCGCTTCATCCATTTCAATAATTTCGTTGTGTGCATAAGTGAAAGTTCCGCGAAAACCCACGTGCAGGTCTTTATTGAACTGTTTATTGTAAGTTAATGAAAGATCTATACCAGTGTTGTTCACTTTACCGTAGTTAGCCCATGGTGTTTTACGGAAACCTGCAGATGTCGGGATATTATTACGTTGCATGAAAATATCACGGCGCTGTTCCTTGAACCAGTCTGCCTGTAATTCCAGAGCATTCCAAAGACCTAATTCTATACCGATATTTAGTTTTTCTACGGTTTCCCATTTCAAATCTGTCACACCAAATTCTCCCTCAAAGCGGGAGGAACGGTTGTAATCGTTGTTTACACCCCATTTATATGATCCGTCCGTGTCTATTGTTGGTAGGAAAGCGAAGCGGCGTCCGTCCAATTGGTCGTTACCGGTCAATCCCCATGATGCGCGGAATTTGATTTTAGAGAAAGTCTCTTTGAATTGTTCCATGAATTTTTCTTCCGAAAGCATATAGCCGACGGCGACAGAAGGGAAGAATCCGTAACGATGTCCTTTTGTGAAATTCTCCGAACCATTATAACCGAAATTGAATTCGGCGATGTAACGGTTGTCAAATGTATAGGAGGCACGTCCTGCTATACCCATGCGGCGGAACGGAACAATATTGCCATCCTGATAATCCCGTTGATTATAGAGGAACATGGCACTGACTGCGTGTTTCTTATTGAATGTGCGGTCGTAAGCTATATTCCCTTCTAGATAAGTGGCTTTATTTCCCCATGCAGACTCGCTTTTTGTATCCAAAAATTCTTGTCCGTCCGTACTGACAGTCAGGATCAGTTCTCCTGTTTCCGGATCTCTGCCTGTTGCCGGATTATAGTAAGTCGGAGTTTTGGAGCGTTTCACCCATGAACTGGAGTAACGGTCGAAAGAAAAGAGTCCTTTTATTTTCAAACCGGGAGTAATAAATTTCAGGTCCTGTTCGATAGAAAATAAGGATTCGACTTTTGAGTTGGTTGTTGTCTGGTAACCATGCTGTGTGGCTTCCGCCCAGGGGTTATGGCGCTCTGTTACACGGACATCGCGTCCACCGGAATACTGGATCGGATGGTAGAAAGGAGGTGTATCAAATGCATAATTCCAAATGTCCTGTCCACTGACTGCCATTCCGTTTTGTTCCTGTAAATATCCCCCTATACTTATGCCGACAACGGTTGTTTTTGTGACGTTAATATCAACATTTGAACGGATATTGTATTTGTTCAGGCGGGTCGACGAATCCCAGTCTTTGCTTTTATCGGTGACAAAAATACCACGTTCCCCATAGTAGGACGCAACTAATGCATAGCGAAGAATATCGCTACCACCTGTAATAGTTAGATCACCTCGTGTATTGGATGCCATGTCTTTTGAAACGGCATCCAACCAGTTTACATTAGGATAAAGCTCCGGATCGACATTATTACGGTAGTTGTTGATTTTTTCTTCTCCGTAAAGAGGATTAGGATTCCCTGCGTCCATATATAGTTCATCCATTAATGAAAGATAATCAGCCGATCCGATATATTCCGGGAGCTGGGTAGGTTGTGTGAAACCTTGTTCGAAGTGAAAATTTACTTTGGGTTTGCCCAGTTGCCCTCTTTTGGTCTTTACAATGATAACCCCATTTGCTCCTCGTACACCATAGACAGCACTGGCAGCAGCATCTTTCAATACAGAGAATGATTCGATTTCTGCAGCGGAAAGATCATCGAGCGTACGTTCTATTCCATCTACCAAAACCAATGGTTTGATACCTGTCCCTTTGAATGAAGATATACCGCGAATCCAGAAGTCGGAACCGTCAGAACCAGGTTCGCCACTACGTTGAACGGCGATCACTCCGGCCAGTTGGCCTGCCAGATTATTGGAAACGGCGCGGGTTGTTCCTTGTTGCAATTGAGCAGGTTCGATGGTCGTGATAGAGCCTACTACGGATACTTTTTTCTGGGAACCGTAACCAACTACTACAACTTCATCCAGGTTGTTTGATTCTTCAGACATATTTACGTTTATATTGATCTGGTCTCCGACTTTAATTTCTTGTGATTCGAAACCGATATAGCTGAAAACAAGTACCGTGTTTTTATGAGGAACTTCAATGAAGTAATTACCGTTAATATCGGTAGTTGTACCCTTTGTTGTACCTTTAATAATAACATTGACACCTGGTAATGGAACTTGCTGTGCATCTCTGATTGTTCCGTTGATAGAGATACTTTTTTGCTGTTGTTCTGTTTCTCCTTTTCGCATGATCATTACCTGTCTGTCATTGAGAACGTAGGTAAGACCGGTGTTTTTCAGAATTTCAGATAAAATTTGATCTATCGTTTGAGATTGGATGTTAATACTTACATTTTTACGTAGTTCTAGACGAACTAAGTCAATAGATATATATTGGTATTAAATGAATTTAACATATAAAATGGGGCCAAATTGGGGAAATTAATGTCTTGTTTAAAATGAAAAAGCAAAATGAATAAAAAACAGCATATAAAAACTGTTGACCAGTTAATACATGACGATTCCTTTATTCTCTGGTGTCTGTTTCCTACGGAAGAGTCGGAATCGGTGTGGATTGATGATTATCTGACACTGTATCCGGAAGAGAAAGAAAATATAGAGAAGGCCAGGCAAATGGTTCGTTCGTTGAAATTGAATAATAGAAAACTGTCGCCAATTGAAAAAGAATCTCTTAAAGAAAATATTATAAATGATTTAAGAAAATTCAGAAAACCAAAGCGAATGCGTCTGACATGGCAATATGCAGCAGCTTGTATTCTTATTATATGTACATTGGGCTCATTATTTTTGATTACTAAAGAAAATTTATTTCAGGAAAGAGATATTCTGTCTTTGGTGGATGATATCCAGTTAGATGTTAATCAGACAGAAGTAGAACTTCATTTGGCACAGGAAAAAATGAAGGTTTCTGATAATGCGACAATTTTAGTCGATCAACAAGGGAAAATCAAGGTGACGGATAAAGACATTAATAATCTAGAGGCTACAGAGAGGAAGTGTACTGGTGAAGCAAAGGAAAAAGGTAATCATATGAATGTGTTAAGCGTACCGAAAGGACGTCATTCTTCATTGATTTTGCCTGATGGTACGAAAGTATGGGTAAATTCAGGCACAGTGCTTCAATTCCCTGAAATATTTGAAAAAGAAAAAAGAATGATTTATGTGGAAGGGGAAGTTTATCTTGAAGTTACCAAAGATGCATTGCGTCCATTTTATGTAAAAACGAACCAGATGGAAATCAGAGTTTTAGGAACATCTTTTGGCATAGTTGCATATAAGGATGAAAATTTCCAATCTGTTGTACTGAAAGAAGGAAGTGTTGCGGTTGAAGGATATAAAAGCGGAAAACAAATTATCAAACCAAATGATCTCTTAGTCTTGGAAAATGGGCAGATGTCTGTTAGCCAGGTGAATGTATACGATTATATCTCATGGATAGATGGTGTTCTCCAGTTCCGGGAGAAAAATTTAGGTGAGGTACTACGTAGTATCTCACGTTATTACCGTGTTCAATTTAGCTATCCACCGGATATAGAACAAGTGAAATGCTCTGGTAAGCTGGTGTTGTTTGATAATATGGACCAAGTTCTTCAAACACTCCAGAAAACGTTATCAGTTTCATTTCATCGTAAGGGGAATTTGATTGAAGTAAATAGTATCAATAATAAAAAATGAATGCCTATGAATAGATAAAACATGCCGTAACCTAGTATTGTATAAAACAATAGACCATTGTGTTGTTAACAAGTAAAATATTAATATCAAGGAAAACTTATTATATTATTATGGAATATCTAAAAATTAAAAGAAAAATACACGCAGTTTGTGTAGTGTTGTGTTTGCTTTTTACAGTAAATTCATCTCTTTTGGCTGAATTGTCCTATGCACAATCTACACGTTTGTCACTCGATTTATCAAATGTGGCTATCAGTGATGTTTTTGCGTCTGTAGAAAAAAATAGTGAGTATGTATTTTTTTATTCTGACTTAGTTCGTCTAGAACTAAGTTAATTTTTCAAATTGATGATAAAGAGCCTTATGTCTTGAAAAATAAAGTCCCTGTTTGGCGGGCTATTTTTCCCTATTTTATTGTATTCATGCTGTTTCCCAATAAAAATATTAGTTAATAATTCGTTCTGTGAGATGAAAAGATTTGTGTTATATAACTGAATTTTTATTTAAATCCTTTCAACGGCCTCGGCTGTGAAATCCTTAAACTACTGATTATTGCGGCTACCACGGCAAATCCTGTTGCCAGATACAAACATGCTTGCGTACTGTTGTTCGGAACAGATTGAATATCATAGCGACTAGTGTTGCTCCCAGTGTCTGTCCTAATAAACGGGCTGTTCCCAGCATACCGCTTGCGCCTCCGCTTCGGTTGGAAGGGGCAGAGGAGATGATCGTGCTGTTATTGGGTGTCTGGAATAAACCGAATCCGGCTCCACAGATAAACAGGCGCCATATAATATCCGTATTTGTCGGGTTGTCGGGTAAAACGGCCAAAAGGAAAAGACCGGCAGCAAATATTGTCATACCGATACCTCCCAGTATACCGGCATGAATCCGTTCGACTAATCGTCCGGCAAGAGGGGCCATGATCATCGTTGCCAACGGCCAGGGAGTAAGAAGCAGGCCGGTCGTTACGTCGCTTCGTCCCAATGCTCCCTGAAGGAAAAAGGGGAGGGAAATCATTGCCAGCATTTGTCCGGTGAAAGAACATATTGACGTGCCGATCGACATGGAGAAGATCGGGATGCGCATCAGGTCGACCGGAAGTAACGGAAACTGTTGGCGCAGTTGGCGGCGTACAAAGAAATAACCGATCATAAACAATATGGCTATACCTGCTATGATCAAAGTTGTGTTCTCTTTATGGGCAATACCTTCCAGCGAGAAAATCAGTAATCCGAATGTAAGAGCGTTCATCAGGCAACTGAGCTTGTCGAAACGGCGGCCGGTGACTTTAACCGGATTGGCTGGCAAATGCATCAGACCGATCACCAAGGCTGCAATGCCGATCGGGATATTGATGGCAAAAAGCCAGTGCCACGAACCTAAAGACAGGATGATGGATGCAATGGTCGGTCCGGCGGCAATCGAGACGGCGACGACCAGGGCATTGATCCCCATGCCGCGGCCCAGGAAACGTTTGGGATAAATGATTCGGAGCAATGCCGTGTTAACACTTGTGATGGCGGCAGCTCCGAATCCTTGTAAGATACGTGCGGTTGTCAACATCCAGAACGAATCGGCAAGGGCGCAGATGGCTGACGTGATGCTGAATAGTAAAATTCCTGATAAGTAAATCCTCCGGTAACCGTAAATGTCTCCCAATGAAGCGAAGGAAAGAAGCGAAATGGTGATTGCCAGCTGGTAAGCGTTGACAACCCAGATCGTGACAGACGGTGAAGTACCCAGGTCGCGGGCTATTGTCGGCAAAGCGACATTTGCAATTGTTCCGTCTATGACGGACATTCCGACACCTAAAGCTGTGGCCAGTATAGCCCAGTAACGTTTAGGTAACGGTAGTCCGTCGTTCTCACTTACAGTTATGGCGCGATTTTGTAATATCATTTATGTCTTGTTTACTTAATAACTTGTCTTACAGCTTCCAGCATAGGTTCGACGGTCAGCGGACTTCCTGTAGCCAGTATCATCCATTGGTTAGGGGTTAAACGTCCCTGACGGAAAATCCGTTCTACTTCGTTCGCGAAGTTCTTGCCTTCCAGATACTGGTCAAGCTGGAATTCTATGATTTGTCCGAAAGCATAAGCCGACAAATACAATGGATAGCTGATCATGTGCGAATAAACAGCCAGTACCGTCTCGTCCTTTACTCCGAAAACAGGCGCATAATATTTGTTCCATATCTCTTTCGATAATGCGATCGTCGCTTCTTTCAGCTGTTCGGCCGTTGCGTCCGGATGGGCATACATCCATTTCCATACGGAAATATCCAACATGGAAACACCGCAAATTTCATACATGCTCCATACTTTATCCAATATTTCCATCGCCTGTTTTTCCGGATTCGGATCGGTGATATCCAATATTTCGAGATCACGTTTCTGGAAAACAAAAGCCAGCGCTTCGGTAAATGCAGTGTTGGGTACGCCGCTCAACATATAATAGTCTACATCATAAAGCGATAAAGTCTGCTCTACATTGTGACCGAATTCATGGATAGCTATGTTGTATCCCTTATAATTCATTCCTGCTGCCGGAATACGTGTGCGGAGACGTGACTGCTGTCCTTTCATGGATGCTCCCCAGGCATGCCCTGAACCACGGGCGGCATCGACTGTGATCTTGTCGGCCAGATAGTTGGCCCGTTCGGCACTGAATCCCAGCTTCATAAGAATGTCCGGTAACTTCTTGTCCAAAGCTGCCGCATCCGGGTAAAGGGCTTGCGTTTGTGCATCCAGCTTGGTCTCGTCGAGATTACTGCGGGCTTTGATACCGTCGTACCAGATATCGTAGGCTTCCAGTTTGCGTCCCAGACGTTTGGAGATCGTTTTGCCGATTTCTTTCAATTCGGTAGCGGACAGAAATTCATCGAACAGTTTTTCAACATCCTGCAAAGCTACTTCCATATCGTCGTTGAATTTACGGTCGATATAGGTATTACCTGTGTATTTGTCAATGTCTTGCATGGCCTTAAAATTGTTCAGCATCTTCTGATAACGGACAGTCGATTCGGGAGTCGTTTTTACTTCCTTGTTCTCCTGTTGTACCATGTTTGTATATGGATTCCATTCATACGTCCCTGAGTTGATTACTTCGACAGGAATATCCTGTGAAATGATCCGTTTCATCACTTCGTAAACGGTGCGTTGCTTGTCGAGTCCCTCTTTCCCCTTGTTGTAGTTTGCCTTGATTTCATCACGCAGGTTCCAGTGTGACAGCAGGATCATGTCTTTAGGGAACAGATGCTGACCTTTTTTGTTCATTACATGACCCATGTAAATGTTATACTGGGAGATATAAATGTCGGCATCGCTTTCTGCGTTGGAAGCTGCCTGCAACAATGCAGCAGGGATCCGTTCCGTGAACATGTCGCCCAGACGTGCATAGGCCCAGGCTTTGCGGTCGGTGCCCAATGCTTCTTTTTCTTCCAGGGTAAGGTGGGGGAAGTTTAGTGCGATGATAAAAGCTATTTTATTATTGTATAAGTCATCGCTTAAATGGCTTGAAGGACTGTATGAACCGAACTTCTCATCGATGGGGTGCAACGGACCGTTATCCAGCTGCAAATTTTTCTGTAAGCGCAGCGACATCTCATTGAAATGACCGCTGATACCTTCGAGATAGTCGCTGATCTTGAGGAATACCTGATACTTTTCATCCGGATCGGCAATATAATTGTCTTCACAAAAAGAGCGGAAGGCTTTTTCGTCGCCGTCTGTTTCCAGCCAAAGACGTGCAACCTGGCTGACTCCTTTTTCTATACTCTGTTTGTTACTGTTGTCCCTGGAGGTTAACGTGCTGATGGTCGATTGTATGACGGACGGATCGATGGATGCTTGTCCGTTCAGATACGCTAATGAGCAAATAAGCATAATACAAATGCGTTTAGTTAGATTTCTCATAAGACTTATGTTGTTAAGTTCAAGATCTTTTGTAGTGTAAATAAAAGCGTGAAACAAATGTAGGGATAATATTTGTATCTTTGTATGTTTTTTAAAAAGAGTAAAACAAGAGGTATGAAAAAAGTGTGGGGATTAATGGCTGCTATATGCATCCTGCTGTTCGTATCCGGCCAGGCTTACGGACAATCGTTGAAAGACTTATTGAATTCATCTACAGTAAAGGATGCGGTTACTTCTGTAACTGGCGGAAAGAAACTGACAGTAGAGAACTTGCAGGGAACGTGGACGTATACCAATCCAGCCGTTCAGCTGGAAGGCGATAATGCATTGAAGAATGTAGCCGGGAGCGTGGCTGCTGGTGAATTGGAGAAAAAGCTGAAAACGTATTGTGCCAAGGTCGGTATTGTGGAAGGCATGTTCAACTATGTGTTCAATAGTGACAGTACGTTTACCAATGCATTAAAGAAAAAGACATTGAAAGGTACTTTCTCTGTTAATCAGGATGAGAAAACGGTTGAACTGAAATATGCATTGGGCGGAAAACTGAAAGTGACAACTTTAACAGCCCACGTCGTGATTTCCGGAGATGAGCTGTCTTTGCTGTTCAATGCGGATAAGTTACTGGATTTTCTGACCAAATTATCATCGATATCTGACAATTCCACTTTGAAACTGGTCAATAAACTGGCCAGCGAGTATGACGGGATGATGCTGGGGTTTGAATTGAAGAAATAGAAGAAAGTAGTATATTTTGAAAGTGGGTGGTCTTTTCGGACTATCCATTTTTATTTCAGTCCCGGCAATATTTTGTAGAGTGTTTTTCTGGTCATGATCTTCTGGTTCAGGAAACTTACAATATAGCCTGTTATACAGGCGGCAATAAGTGAACCTTCGCGTATCCCTTCAATGCCTTGGGTGAACATGAGGGAGATGAGTACGGCTAAAGTGACCAGGGTAACATCGAAATACACCTTGAACTTTCCGAATTCCTTATTATAACATCGGGATGCATATTTTACAAATGCTTCTGCACTCATCATAGCTACCTTCGGTTTGATTTCGAGCACTACGCCGATGGATTGTATGAGGCATCCTGTGAGCAATAAGGCCATCGACATGCCGTAACCGGACGGATGCAGATTGCTTGTTAAAGCCATGTTGAAATCAATGAAAGCGGAGAATATGCAGGAAAAAGGTATCTGAAGAAGTATTTCTATCGTGTCCTGACGACTTCTGTCTTTCCGGATCAACCAGAACTGTCCCAGGATCAGCAGTACGTTTACAATGAATGTCCATGTTCCTAATGATAAAGGAGTATTAAGGCTTAACACGTAATTTACACTGGAGATAGGAGTGGTTCCTAATGCAGAGCGAACGATCAATACAATGCCTACAGCTAAAAAATATAATCCTAAAATAAATACTGAATACTTTTTTAATAGTTCTTTTATATCCATATCAAATCTCTATTTGTCTGATCTCTTTCTTTTTGATAGTTAGAAAAAGATATGCAAATATCCGATTTATTTTTCAAAACCGGATGTTATGGTGAATAAATTATTATCAAAATGATAATTTAACGGGGGAATGGAGGCACTATTTGAATCCTGGGTCAGCCTGGCCTTTGTGTAGACGATTCCTGGATGGGTTAGGTTAGGAAAATAGCTATTATAAGTCGAGGTTTTGTGTTAAACAGATGTTGAAACCTCGCGGTTGTAAATATTTGTCTTTTTATTTTCTGTTATGCTGATGTTTTTGATAATTTTATTTTGTTCGTATGACGTTGTCTTTTAGAGTGTAAAATATGCTGTTTAGCATAAAAAGTATTGTTTCTGAACTGTTTTTTAGCGTGTTTTTGTGCTTTATTAACAAAAAAACTCATCTTAAATAAACCAGGGATCTGTTTAAAACGAGAAAAAACTCGTTTTAAACGAGATTGAAATTTGTTTTAGATGAAGTTATCAAAATGATAAACCTTTACTTCGTGTTAAAAAATGTAATATCAATCTATCTGGAAGCTCTTTCCTGTGAGATGTGTCTGTTTTTATTTTGAGCTTATTTGTATCTAAAGTGATAAAATAAGCTCAAAAAATAGCCATTATGATAGTCGGTGCAAAATAGTGATTCTGTTCTATTGCTTCTTATATTCTTCAACAAGTTCCAGCAGTACACTACCATAGTTTTCGATTACCTTTTTCCCTATTCCGGGGATTGCAAGCAATTCGCGTGAATTGGAAGGTAGAGTATTGACAATACCAAGCAATGCTTTCTGTTGAAGGATTGTATAAGGAGGCAACCCTTTTTCTGTTGCCAGCTCATAGCGCCACCGCTTAATGCTGTTATAGAGTTCGGGATGAAGAACGTCGCTCGAAACAGTCACTTTGGCTGGCTGCGAAGAACGTTCGGAACGTTTTTTAGCGGATGCGGGCGGTTCGATGGACGCTTTTGCTTTGGCGGATAGATAGCGGACGACAGAAAAACCGTCTACGCATGCTTTCAGCGTCTCCTGCTTTAAATGGAGTTCTTCCGTAAATTTGCTGATCGCATTGTTCACCGCTTTTCGGCTTTCCTTGTTATCTATTTCGACAGCGGAGTTTTCCTCGAGAGATGTACACAGGCTGTCGATACGTTCGATGAAATAGGCTACTCCTTTCCGAACACGTTCCTGGATGGCTTCGTCCTGTTGGTAATCGGGGTTTCCGGAGATCATGCGCGTCAGTTGCTGTTGGAAGCGTCCGCCTACTTCTGTTATTACGGAACGGAAGGCATCACGGGTGTTGGCATATTGCGTGTTGAGTTCCGGATATAATTTCTGTAAATGGGCATATACCGTATAAGCGACATATTGCAGGCGTTGCTGGATGGAGGCGAAATTGAAAAGTTCGATAACCAGTTCCAGGTAATATTGCTGTTGCGCCTGTTCCAACTGTTCTTTCCCCGGTTGTTTGTCGGTGACGGAACTGGTAAATTCCTGTATCCTCATATCCTTGATCATCGCGTTGCGGGTGATCGGACTGCTTAAAACCAATCCCTCCAGGGTTTTGCAGCGACTGAGTGCCACATAGACCTGGCCGTGTGAAAAGGCTGCCGAGGCATCGATGATGGCATGTTCGAAAGTCAAGCCCTGGCTTTTATGGATCGTGATCGCCCAAGCTGTTTTCAGCGGATACTGGCTAAAAGTACCGGCAACCGTCTCTGTTATTTCTTTGGTGTCCGGATTGATCGTATATTTGACATTCGTCCAGGTTTCTCTTTCTACCTGTATTTCATTGCCGTCTTCTCCGACAACCGTTATTTTGTTCGGGTTGATAAAAACGATTTTACCGATTTTACCGTTGTAGTACCGGTGTTCGCCGGAAGAGTCATTTTTGACGAACATAACCTGGGCTCCGTTTTTCAGTTCCAGTTGATTATCGGTTGGATAAGAGTATTCAGGGAAGTCGTTGTTTATTTCGGCATTGAAGGTGTATGACTTACCGGGCAATTCGGCTAACTTCCGGTTGTTGAGTTGCTGTGCCTGATAATTATGTGTTGTAAGTGTGATATATCCTTGTTGGTCGTCCGGGGCGAAATCGGGTATATATCGCTGGTTAAGACTGTTTAATGTTTCTTCATCGAATCTGTTTTCCCTGATGTTATTCAGCAGGGAGATGAATGTACTGTCATTTTGGCGATACACCTTGGTAAGTTCGATGCAGTAGTAATTGCTTTCCGAAAGCGCTTTGCTGTCGAAGAAAAAGGTGGACGGATAATGTTCTTTCAATAAGTTCCATTCGTCGTCTTTAGCAACAGGTGCCAGCTGTTGCAGATCGCCGATCAGTAATAGTTGTACACCACCGAAAGGTTTTGTCCGGTCTTTATAGCGGCAAAGTACGTCGCTGATCGCATCCAGCAGGTCGGCTCGTACCATACTGACTTCATCTATCACCAGTAAATCCATGCTTCGGATGATATTAATCTTATCCCGGCTGAATTTATTCGTGAAATTTTTTGCCTGGTCTGCCTCCCTGCTTGCCGAGGGGAGATAAGGACCAAACGGTAACTGGAAGAATGAATGGATTGTAACACCTCCTGCGTTGATGGCGGCTACACCTGTGGGAGCAACAACGATCATACGTTTTGGGAAAACTTCTTTAAGTCTTTTCAGAAACGTTGTTTTTCCTGTTCCGGCTTTACCTGTCAGAAAAAGGTGAGTACCTGTATTCTGTAAGAAGTTGAAGGCAAGGTCAAATTGTTGGTTCATTTGCATCATCATAGATCTATTGTTTATGGTATCTGCAAATATATAATAAAAAAACGTGAAAAATGCGCTTATAAGCTAAAAATCAAGCTAACAAGCGCATTTTTTTTATTGTTCCTTTTTTATCAGACAATCAGGTTTGCGATCAGCTGGATAAACAGGATCAGGAAAACCATGGCAATCGGATAAACAGTAGCATATGCAATGCTCGGTGCGGAACTGTCTGTCATAGAGTCGGCTGCGGCAAGTCCGGGCGTACTGGTCATACCTCCGGCGATGGTGCCGATCAGGTCAAGGATATTGATTTTAAAGACCCAGTAACCGAATCCTAAAGCGATAAGCATCGGGACCATCGTGATTGCCATGCCGACACCGAACAGCGTCCATCCGCTTTCCTGAAAAGTGGATACCAGGTTAACGCCGGCTGATGTCCCGACTTCCGCCAGGAATAATAACAACCCTAACTGACGCAGTAACTGGTTGGCTGAACCTGACATGGACCATACGATCGGGCCCGTTTTTCCGATTGCGCTTAAAACAAGTGCCACCATCAGGATACCTCCCGTTAGTCCCGGAGAGAACGAGAATGAATCGGAGAACGACAGATTCAGTTTTCCGAACAATACGCCCAGTACGATACCGGCGGCAATCGGGAAGAAATCGGTATCCGAAAGTTTTTTCTCATCATTTCCGAGTAGCTGTCCAAGTTCTTTTAAGTCCTCTTTTTCTCCGGCAATCATCAGTTTGTCACCGAATTTTAGTGCCAGATCCGGTTCGGGAGGAAGGTCGATACCGCTTCGGCGGACGCGGGTTACCGTGCAGTTGAAAGTTCCTTGCAGGTTTAAATATCCTAATGTCTTATTTATTACGTTTTTATTAGTAATAAGCATAGACTGAAGTTCTTGTGTACTGTTGAAAGGGAGATCCCCTTTGATGCGTTCGCCTACCAATATTTCCAGTTGTTCCAGTGATTTGTCATTACCGACGGCTTTGATCAAATCTCCTTCTTTCAGAACACTTTGTGCTGTGGGAATAGATGTTTTTTCGTTATGCTTGATACGGGAGACGACGGCTCCTGTCATGCTGCGCAATTGCAGTTGTGCTAGTGTTTTGCCGCAAATATTACTGTTAATAATACGGAAAGCAGCTGTATGCAATGGGGGATATTTACCTTTTCTTTTTGCTTCCAGAGCCTGTGCTTCTGCATTCAGGTCTATACGAAGTATTTTGGGTAATAACTTGACAAACAGGATCACGCCGATCACACCGAACGGATAAGCAATACCATAGGCGATGGAAGCGGAGGAAGACTGGGTCGTGTCGATTGCAACCGCCAAACCCGGTGTACTGGTCAGTGCCCCGGCTATCAGTCCGACTATGCTTGGTGTATCGATTCCTAAAGCATATTTGAATATCAAACCTGTCAGGCAGGCGGAACCAACGATTAACAAGGTGAGGATAATCAGTGTTTTCCCTTTCGACCGGAAAGAATCGAAAAATCCCGGACCGGCCTGTATACCGATGGTAAAGATGAATAACACTAAACCGAAGTTACCCAGTTCCTTAGGTATGATCACTCCGAAATGACCGAACAAAAGTGCAATGAAAATGACGGCTGAAACGTCAAGAGAAAGACCTTTAATCTGTATTCTGCCCAAAATGAATCCTAATGCAACGATCAGGAAAAGAGCAAAATAGGAAGACTGAAGCAGTGTTGCAAACATGTCAAATAGTTTTATTGTGAAGATTTGAGAGCGCAAAAGTACACTTTTTTGGATGTATGGGCAATCTCCTGGCGAGATTTCTGTTACCTTTGCAGCGAATTATTAAGAAGATTATCCCGCACGTGAATCGATACTTTATTTATTTAGGTTATAACGGTAAGAATTTCAGTGGTTGGCAGGTACAACCCAATGGTGTGACTGTACAACAATGTCTGGAAGAGGCCCTGGCTACACTGCTGCGCCAGCCGGTTCCGGTTGTCGGTGCAGGACGTACGGATGCAGGTGTTCATGCCCGGCTGATGGTTGCCCATTTTGATTGGGGCGAACCGGTTGCCGACCTGCCTTTCCTGGCGGAGAAGTTGAACCGTTTACTTCCGAAAGATATTGCCGTTTACCGGATCGTACCGGTCAGGCCGGAAGCGCATGCCCGTTTTGACGCCACTTCCCGTACCTATAAATATTATATAACTACCCGGAAAGATCCGTTCAATTATGATCTGGTTTATAGAATGAGCGGTCAGCTGGACTTTGAAGCGATGAATGAGGCATGTAAGGTCTTGTTTGATTATATCGACTTCACCAGTTTCAGCAAATTGCATACGGATGTAAAGACGAATAACTGCCGTATTTATAAGGCGGGATGGGAACAGGAAGGCGATGTTTGGGTATTCACTGTCCAGGCGGACCGTTTCCTGCGTAACATGGTGAGGGCGATCGTCGGAACCTTATTGGAGGTGGGACGCGGAAAGTTGACGATAGAGGGTTTTCGTAAAGTAATAGAGGCCAAAGACAGATGCAAGGCCGGAACTTCTGTTCCGGGGCATGCACTTTTTCTTGTGGATGTAACATATCCTGAAAATATTTTTAATATTTAATCATCATGTGGTTAGCGCTAGCATTTGCCTCAGCATTCCTGTTGGGATGTTATGAAGTAAATAAAAAGATTTCCCTGAACGGGAATGCCGTAATTCCGGTATTGTTTCTGAATACGTTGATAAGCAGCCTTATCTTCGTTCCGTTTATATTTTTATCGTTCTGTACGAATGTGCTGGACGATACTATGTTTTATGTTCCCCGTGTCTCTTTTGAGGCGCATGTGGCTGTATTTATCAAAGCGGTGATCGTGTTGTCTTCCTGGATATCCGGTTATTTTGCATTGAAGCATCTGCCGCTTACCATCACGGGACCGATCAAGGCCACACAGCCTGTTCTTACTTTGGTCGGAGCGATGGTCATTTTTGGGGAACGTCTGAATTTGTATCAGTGGATCGGGGTTTTGCTTTCCATCGCTTCATTTTATATGCTTTCCTCTTCGGGAAAGAAAGAAGGGATAAACTTTACCCATAACAAATGGATATTCTTCACGATTATTTCCATAATAACCGGTGCGATGAGCGGCTTGTACGATAAGCATCTGATGGGAAGTATGGATGTGATGACGGTGCAGGTCTGGTTCAATGTCTATCAGTGTCTGATCATGTTGCCGATCCTGTTGTTACTATGGTATCCGCAGCGTAAGAAGAGTACGCCTTTTGTGTGGCACTGGAATATCGTATTTATCTCCGTATTCCTGATCATTGCCGACTGGATTTACTTTTATGCCTTGAGTTTCCCAGATTCAATGATCTCGATCGTATCCATGGTACGCCGTAGCAATGTACTGGTTACTTTTGTAGCCGGAGCGATCTTCTTCCATGAAAAAAACTTAAAGAGCAAGGCTGTGGACTTATTCCTTGTGTTGTTAGGAATGATATTCCTATATTTGGGGACAAAATAGACAATAGAATATGAAACGACTTATTTTTTCTATATTGATTTGTGTTTTTGCATGGGGTGTGGAAGCCCAGGAAATAGATGCATTATTTGTTTCAATGCCGGATAAGAATATTCCGCAACTGGAAGATGCCTGGCGTAAGGACCTGGTCGATCTGTACAAATCGGGTAAAGAGGCCCGTTTGAAGAATACGATGAATGGCTTTTCTGCGTTGAAGAATCTTACTTCCGATTATTTGTTGTTACAGGTTACCGACAGAAGTACTGTAGAAATGAAATTGCTCCCGTTGGTGAATAATACAAATGTGATCTGTATGGTGAAAACGGTAAATGGTCCGGTACCTGACAGCCGGATTGAGTTTTTTACAACGGAATGGGAACCTTTGGCTGCTTCCGACCTGTTCACTCCCGTCGAGGCGGATTGGTTTATCAAAGAAGATGCAGATAAAAACAGTACGGCTTTTCTGGATGCTGTTTCCCGTTTGGATATGGATTTGATACAATATAGTTTGAGTCCCGAAAATCTGACATTAACGGCAACATACACAACTCCTCAGTATCTGAGCCAGGAAGACCGTAAGATAGTAACTCTCTTTATAAAAGAAGCTCCGAAAGTGTATACCTGGGAGAAGTTTCATTTTAAATAGGACAAATAAAAAGAGATCAGCCAAGGTTGGATAAAGCTAAACCTCGGCTGATTTTTTTGTTTCACTGTGTGATGATTTATTCAATGAGCTGTCCTTCCGAATCGAATGTAAGTTTTACCGTATTATTATCCTGTTTCAGTTCAAATATATAAAACATACCGGCTGGTTTTTCGATTGCATCTACTTCCAGTACTTTGTATTGGTTATAGGCGGAACTGGCAAGTTCGTCCGTCACAACGACCGGGACGTCTTCAAGACGGGTATCCCATTGGGTGCTAACCCATTCGTTTTTTTCATTGAATGATACTTCTTTATGGATGCCTTTGTCTTTTATATCGATTTCCGTGCCGCTCTTTTCTTTATCGAGTTTCAGGATGGTTGCCTGCGGATATTTGGTCGAGATAAAGTTCCGGAAAACCTGAGGGACTTCGACAGTCTGGTTTACTTTCTTTTGATGGTTATTACAACCGGCAAGCAGCGAAATGCAGCATACGAGAATGGCTAAAACAGATAGTTTTTCTTTCATGACGTTTAATTTTAATTGTTTATAAAAGAAAACACGAATACAATGGAGGTCCAGCCATCGTATCCGTGTAGTTTATTCTCGTAAGAAACAAATTCGCTCTATGCAAAGTTCGTTTTTACAGAGTTAATCTTTTTGGGTACTCTTAATATTGCCTTCGGAATCGAATGTTACTTCAACATCATTATTTCCTTGTTCCAGGTCGAATACATAGAAAGTACCTTCCGGTTTTTCGATAAGATCAATATCATCAATTGTATAATTCTTGTATTCGGAAGCCTGTAAAGCATTCATGACGATTGCCGGAACCTGATCTTTTGTAATGTCCCATTCTGTAGAAATCCATTGGTTTTCAGTATTGAAATAAACATCCTTGTAGATATTATTATGGAGGATATCCACTTCAAAACCATTCTTTTCCTGGTCGAACTCCAGAATGGTTGCACCTGCATACATTTTGTTGATTGAGTCTGTAATCGCCTGGGGAATAATAACAGGCTGGAAGTTGTTGTGATCGTCATCGGAGTCATTGACTACTTTGATGAGCACACCGTCTTCCGTATAATACAGGTCGACTTCTTTTTCGCCCTGTTCCGCTTCAATGACATACACTGTGGCGGCATTTGAACGTTCGAGTTTATCGTACTCTGTATATTTCCAATCTTTATATTCATTAGCTCTCAAACTCAAACGGATAGCTTCAGGAAGCAGACCGAAATTGATTTCTGTCTTTGTCATTACCCAGTTACCTTTATTGTCAAACCAGGCTTCGGCATCATTTCCGCTCAGATGGAAATCGGCTACCTCATAACCACTTTTGGTTTCCCATTCTACTTTACCGACACCCGGGTATTTTTCATCGAATGCTTTAGTGACGGTTTGGTCGGGCTGATAGTTGTCATCATCATCACAACTTGTAAATGCAAACAGACCGCACAATGCTAATGCTAAAATAGATAGTTTTACTTTCATACTTATTTTCTTTTTGTTGTTTTGTTAATCGAATTTCTTAAAGTTACCGTTACGGTCGAATTTGAGTTCAAGGTCATTGTTTAACTTGACTTCATATTCGCGTGTGTCTTTGTCGACAGAGATAACCTTGCTATCGGCAAAATTCTTCCTTATATAATCTGCTATTCTGGCAGGCAGGATTTCTAAAGGGATAGAGGCATGGCGCGCTTCGATCTCTTTCCATTCGCCGGACTTGTCAAATTCCACATTAATCCCGTTGGTGAGGATCACGTCATATCCTTTTGTTCCCAGCAGGTTGCTTTCTATTTTTATATGCGAGATATCTGTCTGTCCGAAATAGTCTGACAGGAAGTTGCGGCATACAGAAGGCAATACCGATTTGTCTCTTGTAATCTTCTCGTTGTCTGCGAAAATGGCCATTGTTGATAATAACAGGCTGACCAGAATTAATCCGAACTTTTTCATGACTTTCTTCTTTTAATTTATACTGCAAAGAAAAGGTGACATTTGGGAAAGATTTGGGAAAAATGATTATTTGAATGTTAAAATGAACTGATGCAGCCCATTATATTCATATTTTATATTTATCCCGTAAATGGAAGCAATCGATTTAATGATCGCTAATCCCAGTCCGGTTGAATCTTTCTTATGCGTTTGTTTTTCAAAACGGTTGAACAAAGTCGCTTCATTCAGTTTCGGGCTGTCACAACTGTTGGCAACAGTTAATGTACGGCTGGTTATTGTAATGGCGATTGTTCCGTTTTCTATATTATGTATAAACGCGTTCTTTAATAAATTGCTGACCAGGGTAGTAGCCAGCGATTCGTTCATCGTATATGTTAATAAACAGGTTTCCGTATAGGATACCTGTATATTTTTGTATTCATACATCTCTTTAAAATCCGGCAGGAGTCTGTCGATCAGCTTATTGAACTCTATCTCAGAAGTGTCGGGAAACTGTTTGTTGTCGATACGTGAAAGGAGTAGCAAGGATTTGTTCATCTTTATAATTCCACGGAGCGTATGATTGATTCCAGCTATTTCGGAAAGCTGTTCTTCCGTACAATCCGGGTTTTCGCTGAGAAGTTCCAGTTTGTTCATGCAGATAGCCAGCGGTGTTTGCAGTTCGTGGGAAGCATTTTCGACGAACTGCTTCTGTTGGTTATACATTTCCGTATTTCGTTCCATGGTTGTTTGTATGGCCGTATTCAGGATTTTGAATTCTTCCACTTTGGTTTCGTTTACCAATGGGGCCGGTTGTTTTCCGGGGCGGTATTCTTTCAGCCATTTAACGAGCGTATAAAGAGGGCGGAAGCTGGATTTGAATACAAAGTGCGATACCAGCAGGATACAACAGAGCAGGCTGACATATAATATAATGATACTCCAGAAGATTGCTTCGGCCATATCTTCTTTCTCGAGGGTTGAAGTTTCGATAGTCAACTCGTAATATTTCCGGTCGGAAGTCATGAACCAGGTACGTAATACGCGGACCGGTTCGTACTCCATTTCGATTTCGATATAGGTGGTGGAGTCGAAGAACTCGTCTTTATCCAGTTCAGCTTCCGACTCCGGGACTTCACGGATATAATATTTGGTCATGATGTCGACATGGTCACGCAGTAATGTGCTGTCGGCAAGGACACTCTTGATAATGATTTCCTTATAATTTTCCAGGCTGTCGTTGGTCTCGTCGTCTATCTCGTGCATGATGACGAAATAGAAACAGCAGGCCCAGGCCGTCAGGATGATCAGTAACGGAATCGACAGATTGCGGAATATATAGTGGATCAGTTTCATTGTATTATTCTTCGTTTACCATTTTGTAGCCGAAACCGTAGACCGCTTTAATTTCGGCTGTCGCCCCAGCGGACTTCAGTTTCTTGCGCAGGTTTTTTACCTGGCTGTAAATAAAGTCGAAGCTGTCTGCCTGGTCGATATAATCTCCCCAGATAGATTCAGCGAGTGCCCCTTTGCTAATCAGGCGGTCGGGGTTGGTGACGAAATAGTAAAGCAGGTCGAATTCTTTGCGGTTCAACACCAGTTCTTCTTCATTAATATATACGGCATGGCGATCCGGGTAGACAGTAATGTTTGCCAGGTTGATATGCATTTCGCCATCCTGTTGTTTCCGGCGGATGATGCATTTGATACGGGCATTCAGCTCGGCCAGGTGGAAAGGCTTGGTCAGATAGTCGTCGGCACCGAGATCGAGACCGGTCACTTTATCTTCGATCGAGTCTTTGGCAGAGACGATGATAACACTATCTTTTTTCCGCATCTTCTTCAATTCTTCCAGCAAGTGGAGGCCGCTACCGCCCGGCAACATGATATCCAGCACGATACAATCGTAATCATAATCGTTGATCTTCAGCAAAGCATCCTGATAGTTGGCCGCACTTTCCACGACATAGCGCTCCTTTTCAAGCGAACGGATCATTACTTCACGCAAAGAATCTTCATCTTCTACAATCAGAATTTTCATGGGCTATCTTATTTATTTACAAAGTTATGCAATAATTCTGGCAAAAAACTGGAATTTTCGTGTTATGTTTTCCTTCCTTTGTCGTCATAATAACAGAATGGAACTTGAAACGTTTAAAATAACCGTCTTACCACTCCGGGATAAGCTGATCAACTTTTCCCTGAGACTGATGCAGGAAAAGGCCGATGCCGAGGATATCGTGCAGGAGGCTTTTTTGAAGCTGTGGTATATCCGTGAGAAATTGGACGGCTACAATAGCGTGGAAGCACTGGCGATGCAGGTTACCAAGAATCTAGCTCTGGATAAACTGCGTGCCCGCCGGCCGGAAGGTCCCGATATAGAGACGCTGTCGCTGGATTCGGGATACCGTTCGCCGGCCGAACAGTTGGAGCAACAGGATGCCGCCGCCCGTATCCGGCAACTGATCAGCCAATTGCCTGCTGTACAGCAAACCATCATTCGGATGAAAGATGTGGAAGGTTATGAGATAGCCGAGATAGCCGAGATAACCGGTTCTCAGGTCGAAGCTATCCGTTCCAACCTCTCGAGAGCCAGGAAGAAGATACGGGAACAGTTTTTATTATTAAACAAACAGGAGCAATTATGAATATAGATGAATTATTGAATCGGTATTTTGAAGGAGAAACTTCGGCGGAAGAAGAGCAGAAGCTCCGTCGTTTCTTCGCTTCAGACAATGTTCCGGAAAACCTGTCTGCCTACAAACCTTTGTTTGCTTATTTCGATGAGGAGATTGCGACTGAAAGGGATATGGCAGAAGAGATATGGTCGGAGATCGCTCCCGAAGCACTTCCGGAAAAGCGTTTCCGGTTGAATCGCAAATCGGTGGTTTATGTTCTGTCGGCAGTTGCTGCTTGTGTGCTGGTGTTTTTGGGAATCAGTCAGTTGCTTTATCCGGCCGATCCCTGTTTTTGTTCAGATAATTATGTAGTGATAAATGGGCGGTGTTATACCGATATCCATAAGGTTCGCTCTTCGGCTTTTGAAGCGTTGCATGAGGTGGCCACTCCTGCGGACGAATATTTCCCCGAAGAAGATAAAGATGAGGCTGACCGCCGGATCATAGATAACCAATTAAAGGAACTTGGTTCCATTTTTAGTGATGACGAATAAAAACTTGTTGCGATGAAACAGATCAAATACACATTATTAGTATGGTTGGCAGCCCTTATGCTGTTTCCTGCCGGAGTAGGGGCAACAGATGCTGAGGTTTTGCAGAAAGACCTGAAGATACAGGATGTTTTCCAGCGTTACGGCCGTAAAAAGAATGTAACGATGGTGGAACTTTCCAACGAAATGCTCGAGACATACGGCATGACCCGCTATAAGAGCATTACGATCAAGAATGATCCGGAAGCCTTGCGTTTCACCCGTCAGTGTCTGGAGGCAGACCAGAAAGGCGCCCGTAAGATTAAGGAAGTGACCGACGATGGCGGCGTGATTTCCGCTTATTACCAGTTGCCGGGTAAGGAGGCTGATATAAACCGTTTTGTCCTTTTCAAAGTCAATGCAAAAGGCGTGATAACCCTGGTCTATATCGAAGGAGATCTGGATAGTGACGATTTGATTACTATCCTGTTCACTAAAAAAGATTTATAAACGAATAAAACTATATGAAGATGAAAAGATTAATACTGATTATGGCAGCCTGTCTCCCCGTGATGGGTTTGCTGGCAGCAGAAGTAGAACCGATGCCGGCCGATACGGTTATCACATTGGAAAAGAAACGTATAGAAGTCAAAGATAATGGTGACCGGATGAAGGTGCGGGTATATGAACTGGATGAAAATGGTGAAGCGGTTGATGATGAAATGGTTTTTGAGGGGCACTACCGTGACGGGCAAAGTTACGAACGCCGCAAACATATCAAGACGTTGAATATACCTGTTCCCACCTGGGACAGGGACTTTTCCGCCCACTGGGCCGGCTTCGGTATGGGCTTCAACAGTTTCGATGGAGACGATGTTTCGCTGCGCAAAGGGAAATCGCTGGAATATAATCTGAATTTTATGGAGTTCAGCTTTCCATTCTCCCGGTATAACTGGGCGCTGGTGACCGGTGCCGGCCTGCGCTGGAATCGTTACCGTATAGATGAAAACGCTCATTTTCAGGAGGTGGATGGCGTTACCCAGCTGGTTCCTGCTCCCGAAGGTGTTGTTTATAAAAAGAGTAAACTGAATATGACCAGCCTTACCATCCCTGTATTGCTCGAATGGCAGACACCGAAGAAAAGACATAAACCCCGTTTCTTCGTTTCCGGCGGTGTAGTTGGGGTTATCAAGACAACCTCTTCTTCCAAAGTCGTTTACGATGACGAGCGCGGAAAGACCCGGAAACAGAAAATGGATGGTGGCATGAACCTTCGTCCTGTTACGATGGACCTTCTTTTTCAAGCGGGTGTCGGCTGCATAGGGGCCTACTTCAAGTATTCGCCTATTGAAATGTTTGAGAGTAAAAAAGGACCGGCCCTTCATCCGGTTTCTTTCGGGTTGCAGTTACACTTATAACATAATTTTAACCAATATCTCTGTTTGATATATTAACTTTGCGGCCGAAAAGTTTAGGTTATCGGTTATGAAGAAAAGTCTTATCGCCCTGGCGTTTGGAACGCTGGGGCTCGGTTTGTCCGAGTTTGTAATGATGGGGATATTGCCCGATGTGGCTCGTGATCTGGCCATTTCGATTCCGGAGGCCGGGCATCTTATTTCGGCTTATGCGCTGGGTGTTTGTGCCGGTGCTCCTTTGTTGGTACTGTTGGCCCGTACGCGGCCATTGAAGCAAATCCTTCTTGTTCTGGTTACGATTTTTATCGTTGGAAACCTGTTTGTGTCGTTGTCGCCTAACTACTGGACGATGATGGCTATGCGTTTTATTTCCGGCCTGCCTCACGGCGCTTTCTTTGGTGTCGGGTCGATTGTGGCAGAACGGCTGGCTGCGGAGGGGAAGAAGTCGGAAGCTGTGGCAATTATGATTTCGGGAATGACGGTGGCTAATCTGCTGGCTGTTCCGCTCGGGACTTATATCAGCCATGCTATTTCCTGGAGAGCCACCTTCTTCAGTGCGGCTTGTTGGGGAGTCGTTGTCTTTTGGTTTATCTGGCGGTGGGTGCCGTATGTTGCCGCTTTGCCGGATAACGGTTTTAAGGGACAGTTCCGTTTTCTCCGGAACCGGGCGCCGTGGTTGTTGATTTTTGCTACGATGTTCGGTAATGGCGGTTTCTTTTGTTTATACAGCTATATAACACCGATGCTTACACAGGTTTCTGGTTTTCCGGCAGCCGATATGACTATTATTATGGTATTGGCCGGATTAGGGATGTGTATCGGTAATCTGTTGGGTGGTCGTCTTTCCGATATGTATACGCCGGGACGTGTGGCGGCTGTTACACAAGGGGTAATGTGCCTGACGCTGGTGTTTATTTTCGTTTGTGCTGTTAATCCCTGGCTGTCCGTTATCCTGATGTGTATAGGTACTGCTTGCCTGTTTGCCGTATCGGCACCGCAACAACTCCTGCTTATTCAAAATGCAAAGGGCGGTGAGATGCTTGGAGCTGCCAGCGTTCAGATTGCGTTCAATATGGGGAATGCGCTGGGGGCTTATTGCGGAGGATTGCCTATCGAGGCGGGATATAGTTATCAGTATGCTGCCCTTCCGGGTGCCGCTTCAGCTTTTGCCGGGTTCCTGTTGCTTAGCTGGTTTAGCCGGAAGTATGAACAGCGGAAGATGAAGGTTTGCATGGCTGGATAAAATTAGTATCTTTGTTGGTAGGAAGGGGCAGTCTGTGAACTGCTCCGATTGGTAAAAACAACGAGTATGAGTACAAATAGAATTGAAGATGTCCCTTTTGAAGAGGTACACGAAGTGCAGAAATACGGAACCTATTATTCGGATAACCGTTTTTGGAAAAAGGTTGAACGGGTAGCCAAAAAGGTGGGAGCTACTGTGTTATTACCGGTGTTTACACTTTATTATATGTTGCAGGACGATAAAGTTTCTCTCCAGCATAAAGCCTATATTGTCGGTGCCCTCGGTTATTTTATCCTGCCGATTGATTTGATTCCGGACGGTATCCTGCCTGTTATCGGTTTTACGGATGATATTGCCGTAATGACATTGGTTCTGAAGTTGGTGAAAGATAGTATCACTCCTGAAATCAAGGCACGTGCCAATGCCCGGGTATCGGAGATTACGGGAACGGATAACCTGTAGCTTCTTTCATAAAGCTGAGTCTTTCATCTCAGCTTCGTGAGATAAAGAACTCAGCTTCGTGAGATAAAGAACTCAATGTTGATATTTGAAGCTATTCCTTGTTTTTGTTCAGTTAATGTAATCAGTTCCGTCCCTGGAAACTCCTTTTCAAGATACTGGGTGAGATACTCCATCGTATTATCGGCAATCAATTTGTCTATTTCCGGATACAGATTATAGACCAGCGCTTTTACTTCTACTCCATATTGTTTGCAGGCAAAAAGACTGAGCAGGGTATGGTTGATACTTCCCAGTTTTCCGGAGGTGACAAGCAGGACCGGATAATTTTGTTCTTTTACGTAATCGATGGTGAGCGAGTTGAAATCGTTCGGAACCATCAGTCCGCCGGCACCTTCGAGAAGGACATATTCATATTTCTCCTGTAACTTACGTGTCGCTTCGGTGATGGTCGCGAGGTCGATGGTGCGTCCGTCGCGTTCGGCAGCCATGTGCGGGGAACAGGGATACGTGAAGATGTAAGGACAGGTGAGGCCGGCCTTATCCTCTTCGGTGAAGGGGATATTCTGTAACTGCCGGTGCATTTCAATATCTTCCGATACTTCCGTACAACCTGTTTGTATCATCTTCTGGGTGATAACCGTTTTGCCCTTTTCGGCCAGGGCGCGGGCGAGGATACCGGTGGCGTAGGTTTTGCCGATATTGGTGTCGATGCCTGAAATAAATAAGACTTTTCCTTTCATTTTTTATGCTTGTTTTTTTACTGCCAGCACATAGAGCGGGCGGTAAGTGAGTGTTACCTGATTGTTATTTGTATGGAACAGTTCCTGATAATCCCGGCAGAAATCTGTTTGTTTGCCGCGTGTCCAGGTGCCGTCGCCGGTAGCGGTTACCCCTGTATGCTTTAAATGGCGGAGCACATCGAGCGGTGTATCGAAAGTGAGGATTATTTCTTCTTCTCTTAAGTGAATCAGATGAAAATCTTCCTCCAACCATTCCGTCAGCAGTTCGCCTGAAGGATATGTTAAACCTTTGCTGGTCAATTGCCTGATCTCCGCTAAATTGCCGGGAGCAAAGGTATTGAACAGTAAAGTTCCGTTGGGCGAAAGCATTCCGGCCAGTTTATGAAGGAATTGTACAGGTTCCTTCATCCATTGAAAGGCGGAAGCGGATGCGATCAGGTCGAAGCGGCCGGGAAAGTTGATCTCTTCCGCATTTCCGGCGATAAAGAGTGGTGACTGTCCGGGGAACAGAGAGGCTACTTTCTCCCGACAACCGTCACAGATATCGTTCAGATACCATTCGTCGATTACGCAACTTTCTTTCAAAAGACGGGTGAAACCGCCCGTTCCGCAACCAATTTCAAGGGCACGCTGAAAATGGATGCCGGTGTAACGCGATAATATACCGGTGAGTTTCCGGCAGATTTGTTGCTGTGCATCGGCATGCAGGTCGTAACTATCCAGCGCGCGGCTGAAGCGGGTTATAATTCGTTCCACTGTTTCCATAAATAAAAAGGATAATGAGGTGCTGTGATTTCTGTTATCGGACAACGTCCGTTCCAGTAGTTGCGTTGATTGGCAGCCGGAAAGATATGATCGTCCGAGCTTATAATGGCACGTGTCCATTGTATAGATGTCGTGTCGTCTGCATTTGTCATTGATTGGCCGTTACAAAGATTGTAAATATGTTGTAGCTCGTCTTTAACCTCTTCCAGCGGGCGGGCAGGAAATTTCTCGTATTGTGCGAGTATATCCCGGCTGCCGCACATTCGGCGGTTGAAACGTTTCATACCTTCGGCTGTCAGGTGGTCGAGTGTTCCCCGGAAGATGTTTTCCGGGATACCGAAGTTGTCGTCTATCGGCCGGGGCGTGCCGTTGATGGCGGTTGCTGTTGTTAGTGCGTGTTTCCCGGCTAAAGCCAGTTCTGCCATACGCACTCCCATAGACCAGGCAATCAGATGGATTTCCTTATAGCTGCTTAGGTCTTCATGGAATGTCATGTCCCTGTAATCATAACAGAGCATGATATCCGTTCCATTCTCTGCTTTCAGTCCGGTAAATGATTCGGGCGAAGCGGACCAGCCAGCAAAGAAGAGGAGCAGGCGGGAATAGGAGCTATTGATTTGTTTTTCTATTTTCATATTTCTTTTATCAGTTGGGTGAGTTGCGCAGTGGTTATATCCGCTGTCAATGAGAAGCGTATCCGTGCCGTTCCTTTCGGAACCGTGGGCGGACGGACGGGGAGACAATAGAAGCCTTTGCATTGTAACTCTTCGGCTTTGCTGATACAATTGTTATTTTCTCCGATTATATAAGGGATGATATGGCTTTCGCTGATTTCTCCTCCTTTGCCTTCGAGGGCATCGGAAAGCAGATGGCTTGTCAGGGTGAGTTCTTCACGCAGGGAGGAAAATTCCAGAAGTCGTTCGAAGATGAAACGTGTCCAGGCTATCTGTGCAGGAGGCAGGGCGGTACTGAATATCAGTGGACGCATGCAGTTGACCAAATATTCCCGGATGGTCCGGCTACAAACTACATAAGCACCCATAGAAGCAAGTGCTTTACCAAAAGTACCGACCAGCAGGTCTATATCGCGGATGCAATCCTGTTCTTCGGCTATTCCGAGACCGTTTTTGCCGCGGACACCGATTGCATGAGCTTCGTCGACATAGAGGCAGACATTCGGATAACTTTTCTTCAGTTCTACCAGGCGGCGGAGGTCCGCAACGTCGCCATCCATGCTAAAGATACTTTCTGTTACGATAAATAACTGTTCGTACTGATTGGCATTCTTTTTTAATAATGTTTCCAACTGATTGTAATCATTATGGCGGTATCGTTGGAAAGGGGCGCCACTGAGCAGTATCCCGTCGATGATGCTGGCATGTACCAGTTTGTCGGCAAGGATGAGGGTTTGCTTATTGGCCAAAGCCGGCAGTATTCCGGTATTGGCATGATAACCGCTGTTGAAAAGCAAAGCAGCTTCCCGGTTGAAACGTTCGGCCATCAACTGTTCCAATTCCGTATATACCGTAAAATTCCCGGTCAGCAGGCGGGAGGAGGAGGAGGAGAGAGGATAATCTTTTTCCTTCCATTCTTCAAAGAAAGCCTCCCTTAAATCAGTGCGGGACGCCAATCCCAGGTAATCGTTGGAAGAGAGGTTAAGCATGACCTGCCCGTC
This sequence comes from Parabacteroides caeci, assembly GCF_023656795.1. Taxonomy (NCBI): domain Bacteria; kingdom Pseudomonadati; phylum Bacteroidota; class Bacteroidia; order Bacteroidales; family Tannerellaceae; genus Parabacteroides; species Parabacteroides caeci. The sequence continues at coordinate 26,637 of NZ_JAMOKT010000043.1, read as the reverse complement.
TCTTTCTATCCGGTTGCCGGTATGAACGATATCCGGCAAGCTACGCAGGTTCCCCGCTTCATTTAATTGTTTTAATATCAGAGTGTAATCTTTCATTGTTTATTGAAAATGAATGTTTCAGTTTTTATCAAAAGTGAACTATCCTGTCCCCGTGTTTGACACGGGGCCGCAAGAGAACTGGAGGTATCAAAAGATATTATAGGAAACGGTCTGTGCCTTTGCGATCCCGTGTCAAGCACGGGAACGGGATAGCTCACCTTTTTCTAAAATTACTTCATTACTTATTCTTTAATACACTTCAATACCCCCGAAGTTAGAACCGTAAGCTCTTCCGGTCGGATAATAAACGGCGGCATCAAATAAACCAACCTGCCGAATGGGCGGACCCAAATGCCAGCCTCCACAAAGCGACGTTGCAGGATTGCCATATTGACCGGTTCTTTCATTTCAATCACTCCGATGGCTCCGAGTACCCGTACTTCCTTTACATTCTCAAAAGATTCTGCCGGCGCCAGTTCTTTACGAAGTTGTGCTTCGATGGCGCTGACCTTCTCTTTCCATCCGCTTTCCAGAAGCAGGGAGACGGAAGCGGAGGCGATAGCACAGGCCAGCGGGTTTCCCATAAAGGTCGGGCCATGCATAAAGCAACCGGCCTTACCGGAGCAGATGGTAGTAGCCACCCGTGTCGTAGTCAGCGTGGCCGAGAGTGTCAGATATCCTCCGGTCAGGGCTTTGCCGATACACATGATATCCGGTACGACACCTGCATGTTCCCAGGCAAAGAGTTTTCCGGTACGGCCGAATCCGGTCGCTATTTCATCAAAGATCAGCAATACATTGTATTGTTCGCATAACTCTTTGGCACGAATCAGAAAAGTCGGTGAGTAGAAATACATTCCTCCGGCTCCCTGTACGATAGGTTCCAGTATCAGGGCGGCGATATCATCGGCATGTTGTTCCAGCAAATCTTTTAATGGAGCCATGGCATCTTCGTTCCATTCTTCATTGAACTTTACGGAAGGTTGAGGAATAAAGTATTGAACGGGAAGGCTGCCGGCAAATATCCCGTGCATGCCTGTGACAGGGTCGCAGACAGACATCGCATGCCAGGTGTCTCCATGGTATCCGCTGCGGATTGTGGCAAATGCATGCTTCCCGGTTTTCCCTTCGGATTGCCAGTATTGGATAGCCATCTTCATCGCTACCTCGACGGCTACCGAACCGCTGTCGGCAAAGAATATCTTTTCCATCTCCGGAGGAAGGATTGCCAGTAGTTTTTGGGCCAGCTCGACGGCCGGTTCATGTGTAATACCACCGAACATGATATGACTCATCTTATCCAATTGCTTTTTAGCGGCAGCGTTCAGGACCGGATGATTATATCCGTGAACGGCTGCCCACCAGGACGACATTCCGTCTACCAGGCGTCTGCCGTCTGCCAGAATGATATTCACTCCTTCTGCACCGGCTACCGGATAGACAGGAAGCGGGTCGATTGTCGAGGTATAGGGATGCCATACATGCTCCCTGTCGTATTGCAGTAATTCTTCTGTTGTCATAAATCTGTATGTGTTATCCGACCCAGTCGGTTTCTTCTGTTAATGAATAGCCGGCCTCGGTAAAGAGTATTTTGTCTTCCTCTACCCGACTGCCGATGGTTGTCAGCAGGTCGCCGATAATAGCTGCGTTTATACCTATATATAAGGCTTTCCGTTGTGTCTCTTTACTCAACAGTGAACGTCCTCCCGAGAAACGGAGGTAAGCCTCCGGATTGATAAAACGGAATAGAGCAATAGTCGTAAGAAACTCTTCTTCCGATAATTGGGGAGTACCGGCAAGCGGAGTTCCCGGTATCGGTTGTAACAGGTTTAAAGGGATGGAATGTACTTGCTCTTTTTGGAGTAACAGGGCCATCTCTATACGTTGTTCCATTGTTTCCCCCATGCCGATGATACCGCCGGAACAGATGCGGAAACCTTCTTCGCGTGCCATACGGATTGTTTCGAGTTTCTGCTCGATTGTATGAGTAGTACATAGGGTACGGAAGTGGGAGGGAGCAGTTTCGATATTGCAATGATAGTTTTCGACACCGCTTTCACGCAGCTCTTTTAACTGTTCTTTATTCAAAAGACCAAGGGAAGCACAGCATTTGATGTCGCTTGCTTGTTTGATATAGCGGACGGTTTCTGTCAACTTCCTGATCTCTCCGTCCGATAGACGTTTGCCGCTGGTAACCAATCCGAAACGTTCGATTCCCTGTTGGCGATTGTGTAGTGCCTGATGAACACATTCTTCGGCCGGTAGTAAGGGATACAGGGCGACGACTGTGTTATAATGTCCGGACTGTGCACACCATTTACAGTTCTCGCTGCAATTCCCACTTTTGGCATTGATGATGGAGCAGGTATCGAATTTATCTCCCATGAAGTGACGTGTGATCTGATGGGCGGCCTTATATAAAGCCTCTTTATCGGGAGATTGGGATAAGGCGACGGCCTGTTCCTCATTGATGATTCCCCCTTCAATAACAATCTGTTTAAGTGTTTCAATCATATTGGTTGTCTTTTATGAAATAGAAAAGCGGAAAGTCTCAGCATAACTGAAACTTCCCGCTTTAGGATATATACATATAATAATGTAGGCGAACGAACCCGCTGCCGATGTCTGTTTTACCGTCTGTAAAGAGAATAGAAGAAGTAACATCTGTGAAAGCCACGATATAGCTTCCGCACACGGTTGCTCCTGCAAAAGTTCAGTCTCTTTCTTTGCTTCTTCCGGGCCGATTTGTCCGGTCAATAATACAGACGAATGATTGGAACCGTTTTTAACCTGGAATCTTTCTGCCACATTGGAAGAAAGTTGCCCGATTGTAACAGCCCTGCCCAGACTGAAGAATGCAGCATACCCCTTCCGGCTCCATCTTTTGAACCGGAAAGTCTTTTGTTTGAGATATGTCTGCTGCAACTTCATCTGTTAGCTTTTATTATTTAGCTACTTTTTCCAGACGCTTCATGATAGAGAAGATGAACAGTGCCGACAGCAGACAGCATACAATCAATACGCTCCATACCATCCACAACTGCATTCCGCCCCACAGATAACCGATGATAGCCACCAGATAGTTACCGATAGCCGTAGCTACGAACCATCCTCCCATCATCATACCTTTATATTTAGGAGGTGCTACTTTCGATACGAAGGAGATACCCATCGGTGAAAGCAATAACTCAGCGAAAGTCAATACCAGATAAGTCGATATCAGCCAGTTCGGCGAAACCAGAACATCGGCAGAGATACCGTTTGCTTCAACAGCTGCCGGAGTAGGCAATCCTAAAGAACCCAACGCCATGATAAGGAAACCGCAGGCTGCAATCACCATACCGATACCGATCTTACGCGGTGCAGACGGCTCTTTCTTTTTCTTTGCCAGATATCCGAATACAGCCAGCGATACCGGAGTCAACACGATTACAAAGAACGGGTTGAACTGCTGGAATATCTGCGGCAGGATACCAACTGTCGGATCCATAGAACTGTAACTCCATCCCAGTAAGCCAAGCATGATGACAAGGACAAGCCCTGAGATTCCTTTTGCTTTGCCTGTTTTTGACTGGAACAAAGAGAATCCTGCATAAACAATAACCAGCAGGAAAGTAAGGTTCACGATATTGAATCCTAAACGATCCAATCCCGTCACGGCTTGTGCAGTATAGTCACGCGCAAAGAATGTCAGTGTCAAACCATTCTGGTGGAAGGCCATCCAGAAGAAAATAACCACGGCAAATACCAGCAACAATGCCTGGATACGTGCTTTTGTCTGTTCCGGTGTCAGTTCTTCTTCCTGTACATTAGCCGGTTTAGCCTGTTTAGAGTTGTAATCGGCATGCTTGAATGTCGGACGGAACACTACATAGATCAACATGGATACGATCAGAGAGATACAGGCAATAGCAAAACCATAGTTGTAAGCCTCTGATAGTTTGTCAATATAAGTTGTACAGAAAGTTGCTGTATCACCAACAAAGTTCTGGGCTGCCTGTAAGCCGCTCAGGGTTGTTGCCCCTTCTTCGGTAATCGTTCCGTTCAGGAATTGATGGGCCAGTGAAGGTAGTTGCGGTACATAAGTGAATCCGGCTTTACTCAACATCTTATTTGTGATCAGTGTAGCAGCCGTAGGTGCATACATGGCACCGATGTTGATAGCCATATAGAAGATACTGAAAGCAGTATCGCGTTTAGCTTTATACTCAGGAGCATCATACAGATTACCTACCATTACCTGCAAATTCCCCTTGAACAAACCTGTACCACAGGCGATCAGGGCTAAAGCACCGAACATCAATATTTTTCCGGTTGAGGAAGGGGTAGGAATAGATAACAGTACATATCCGATAAACATGACAACAATACCTGTTGTTACCATTTTACCGTAACCGAATTTATCGGCAAGGATACCTCCGATGAGTGGCATAAAATACACTGCTGCTAAGAAAGAACCGAAGATGGTCGATGTCTCGGCGGCTGTGAAGCCGAACTTAGCTTGTAAGAATAAAGTAAAAATTGCGAGCATCGTGTAATACCCGAAACGCTCGCCGGTATTCGCTAAGGCTAACGCGTATAAACCTTTAGGTTGTCCTTCAAACATAGAAATTAAAATTAGATTATTATTGAATTATTTGTTTTATGGCGCCGGTCTCCGGATAGAAATAGACTTTCACCGGAGCTTTTTTATCTTCGAACATAACAGGAGCAAGCCCTTCGCGTGAACCGAATTGTGTAATTTGTGCGTCTCCTTTATATAGTGTTTTCTTGTTCATGCTGATTTCAATACTAGCTTTGCCGGGTACATTATAAATAATGCCTTTCAATGATTTTTCCTTCTTTTCAGCTTCTTTCGGGTCAAGCACCGGAGCACGTTCGGTCGCTTTTAAATTCATATAGACCGGGACACCTCCGAGGTCGTCTGCATCGACGATACCCATCAGATTGGAGAAGCGGAATAAAACTTCTTTTTCCAGATTATCGTAAGGGGTAATGCTCACTTCGTAATGAGAAGTTTCTTTGGTAAGGATACCGGTGAACAGGTTGGTCAGCGCCTTTTCCTGTTCTTCTAACTGTTGGATAACCAGCTTCATCGCTTCACCGTCGGGTGGAAGATTATCTGCATCTCCGGTCAGGATATTCAAACGGCTTTCACGGATACGGTAGATTTGTTTGGCAGCAACTTCTGCCTGTCTGGCTGTAGAGCCTGCCATCAGCAACTCTTCCGAGAAGACGGAGGCATCCGTCACTTTTGCCGGTCCCTGGCCATTTTTCTTTATTGTCTCAAGTTCTGATTCTTCCGGTGTATATTCTGCATTGATGGAACACAGGAGGCCGTCTTCCGTCAGATAAGCGTAAGGGGCAACTGTACCACTTTTAAATTCAACGATATAAGTGTTGTCCGGGTCGGGTATTCCTTTGTTTACCAACGATAGTTTTCCTAACTCATAGTATACCTTATCTTCCGTTATCGCATCTTTCACTCCTAAGTATTTTTCTGCATACTTGTAGTAAGGTCCGGCTTTGCAGGTAACCTTTGTAACTTCTGCATCAACGATCAGTTGTGTTTTTGGCAATGAGTAGGTAATACCGAAATTATTCGCTTTAACAGCGTTTTTCTTTACCACTTTGGTTTGTGCCATGAGCGGTATGCTAAACAAAAGACATGCTATTGTGATCAGATTTTTCATATCTAAACAAATTATTTATCTCAATTATGATTGTACAAAACTATGAAATATTTTGTTAGAAACCAACCTTAGAACCTTCTTTTAGACTTTTGTAATGTAGATGAGCAGTATGATTATGGTACTTTAGTTGGGGAGGGATAAAAAAATCATAGTTAATGTTTTGGTTAAGGGAGAACAACTCATGAGTGGAAAAGGAGATCGAGATATAGAGGGGTCGGTTAAATCGTCCTCATGAGTTGTATATAAACATAAATTTAGCGCGTTTAATGCTTATTCTGTTTCTATAATGAAAGAGCCGGTAAGATATCCGTATCTATGCACTAATTCCAGCGTATATTCACCATTCTCAAGATTTAATGGAATAGTATATACTTGTGGACCAGAGGCTGATACGCATTCTTCATAGACTACCATACCTGTATTATCTTTTACCTGAATAGTCAGGTTGCTAAGCGGACTGGTAAATTCGATAGTCAGATCTTGTCCTTCTATTGAAGCTGTAGGACGTGCCGGAAAGATAGATTTAATGTCTTCGGGGCCCCATTTGCCTTTAGTCGGAATATTATCTGCATACATGTTTTGAGCACAGAATGCTCCACATATTACTAAAAATAAAGCTGTGATGAACTGTCTCATAATCTTAATTAATTTAATTGTCGGTTGATAAAATTGAAAATGCCTTACAAATGTATAACCCATATTGGAATATAGATTATATTTTTGTTGACAAAATGTTGACAATTGATAAGTTATTATAAATCAGCTATAAACTGGTCGAATTTTTCGGTGCTTTCAGGCTCATGTGTCAATTTTTTATACAGTCTTTTCCGGCATTGTGTGACTCCGGAGCTTGTTAATCTCATCAATGATGCGATCTTTTTAACGGGAATGCCAATTTTGACCAGATAACAGACACGTAATTCTTCTGTGGAGACATATGGAGATAAGTCAAAAATACGTTTTGAGAAATCGGAGTAAGTCGCATCGATCAGTAAACCCAGTTCTGACCATTCGCTTTCCGTAAGTCCGGTTTCGGTCTTATGTATTTTGATATATAAAGCAGACTTTTTGAGATCATGTTCTAATATCTCTAATGTATTTTGTTTTAAAGAGATTTGTCTGTTCTCCATTTCCAGCATTAGCTTTTGGGTTTCGAACAGTTGTTTTTTTACATCACTCAGCGTTTCCTGTCCGTTGGAGAGTGCGTTTTCCAGATATTTAATCTGTTGTTTGTTATCTTCTATGTGTTGTTGGCTTTGTTTGTATTGTTGCTCTTTTAGGTCGAGTAGCTTTTTCTTCTTCTTCTGTTCTTTTTTGAAAAAGAAGAAACCCGTGAGAAATAGAAAGGCGGTGATGATCAGTATTTGATATATTATGATCATTTGTCTGGCTGCCTCTTGTTCATACTTTAGTTTCTCATCTGCTATGTGTTGGTAGTTGAACATGCTTTGTACCATGCGTATATTTTCATAATGAGAGTTGATCCTAATTGAATCTCTCAGTTGTTCGTAATGATCCCAGTATTTAAAATAGTGTATCAAGTCGGACTTCTGTCTTTCTATTTGGGCTAGAAAATTTAAACTGCCAGCTTGAGTATAAATGTTGGGACTCTGTAAACTTTGCTTCAGGTAATACTGAGCAGAATCGTATTGTGCTGTTTTCAACAGATATTCTCCATATGTTAGGTATAGATGATACCGTGGATTGGGAACTAAGCAGGTCTGTATAGATTTTTGTATACAATCATGTGCTTCTTCATATTGACCGGTTTTTAGATATAAGTTTCCGAGATCATTATATAAAGATGATATACTTTTGGGAGTGGCTATTTCTATAGCTTGCCGATAATAATATATAGCACTGTCCAATTGTTGTGTTTGAGTAAAAACACGGGCGGTATTGCGTAATGCAAAAGATATTCTGGTTGAGTCGTTACTCCCTTCCAAAAGAGATAGTGTTTTTTTGTAAAGTGGTAACGCTGTTTCGTAAATATCCTGATAAGAATAAAGCGTTCCGAGGCTATTGTTTATTTTTATAAGCAGGTCCGTGGAGTTCAGGCTTTCACCTAATTCCAATGCTTTCAAATAGGCTTGTTGTGCTTGTAAGGCATCCTGCATATCGAAATAGGTTCTTCCCATATAATAATATGATAACGCCAGTGAGGCAATATCATTATGGTTTTCATAATAAGTGACGGCCTTTTTTATCAATGAGTCGGAAGTAATTGTAATATAGTTTTTATCCAAAGCCTGCGTAAACAACAGGCAATAAGAGGCATATTCCCTGTTTGATAATGTTTCGGGTGATGGTATCTTGTTGAGAATGGCCAGCGCACTGTCGGGAAGTGTTTCCATCAATTTTTCTGCCTGCAATAGTTCTGATGAGGCAGAACTCCTCTTAGAACAGGAAGAAAAGCACAGGATACAGATTAGCAGAAAGTATAAAATAATATTTCGGGGTTTACTTGTCATTTGCGTATATTTGGTGGCCGAATATATCGCTTTTTTTTGAAACAGAAGTTGATAATGAATGTTATATTTTGGAAGTTATTCGGGAAGGTGGATAAGCGTATTGAATATTAAGCAGAGTCTGGTTGTATAAAAAAAGTGAGAGTTCAAATGTCATACTATAGCACGCAGATGACGCAGATCGGGCAGATGAGCACAGATAAATAAATTGAAAATCAATAAATAACCTGTGTTCATCTGTTTAATCTGCGTCATCTGTGTGCCATTTAGTGTATTTTGACGCACCTCCACCTATATAAATGGAAAATAACTTTATCTGTTTATTTGATTTGCTTGAATGCTTTTCCGAGCATATCGGTGATGTCTCCGGCAATCATACTTTCTTCTGAACGGTAAACAGCTGCCAGGTCGCCAGCCGTGCCATGAAGGAAAACTCCTGAAACAGCAGCCGTTTCGGGTTCTGCCCCTTGAGCCAGTAGTCCGAGAATAATGCCGGTCAGGACATCGCCGCTGCCGGCTGTCGCCATACCCGGATTGCCACAACTGTTGAAATATACGTTGCCGCTTGCCGTGCAGGTTGCCGTATAAGTGCCTTTAAGTACAACACACAGTTTATGTTCGATAGCAAAAGACTGTGCTTTCTTCAGGCGCTCGAACATGCTGTTGCTTTCTCCGGCGATGCGGTCGAATTCCTTCGGATGCGGTGTAAGGATGCTGCGCGGAGGAATACGGTTCAGTAAATCTTTATTGGAAGCGATCAGGTTTAATGCATCGGCATCCAGCACGACCGGCTTGTCGGTTGTCTGCAACAGACGTTCCAGGGCGGCGGCTGATTCGAGATGTTGTCCTAATCCAGGTCCTACACCGATAGCGGAATAGATGGATATTTCAGGCACGGTCGTGAAATAGTCGGCATGCGGATCGAAGCTGATCATGGCTTCCGGAAAAGCTGCCTGCATAATGACTTCGCCACGTTGCGGGATATGCACGGTCAGTAATCCCGTGCCGCTTCTCAGGCATGAGCGGGCGGCAAGCAGGGCGGCTCCCATCTTTCCTTTGCTTCCGGCAATGAGCAATGCGTGACCGAAAGTCCCTTTATGGGAGAATTTATCGCGGGGCTGGAATACTTCGGAGATATCGTCTTCCGTCACCATCATATAGGGAGTAGACGTGTTATCGACGATATCCGGGTGAATACCGATGTCCAACACTTTCCACTCACCGACATACTGAGCATTTTCGGGAAAGAAGAAAGCCAGTTTCGGGAATCCGAATGTCAGCGTCAGGCTTGCCCTTACGATAGAATCCGGATCATTCGTCTGGTTATTTTCCCCGAACAGTCCGGAGGGTATATCAATAGATACGATCGTTGCATCCGACTGGTTGATATATTTTACCATTGCAGCAAAGCCACCGGTCAGCGGACGGTTCAGGCCGGAACCGAACAAACCGTCGATCACGACATCGCGGTCGGTCAGTACCGGAGGAACGAAATCGGCTACCACTTCGGTAAATTCAACCTTCTCCAATCCGAGTATCCGTTGTTTGTTCATCTCACAATCAAAAGAAAGATGCTCGGTCGGGTTGAACAGATAAGTTTCAACCCTGTAACATTCGTCTTTCAATAGCCGTGCGATAGCGAGTGCATCGGCACCATTGTTTCCCTGTCCGGCAAATACGATGATACGGGTTTGCTTGGAGTAACGGCGGCAAAATTCGTGCACGAAGACCGTTGAGGCGCGTTCTACTAAGTCGATAGAACTGATCGGTTCGTTCTGGATTGTGTATTGATCGAGTTCTTTTACTTTGTCTGTTGGAAATATCTTTATCATAACTGTAGGATATCAGAAGTTTATTCAGCATACAAATGTATAACAAACTTTGCTATGTTGTTCCCCCTTTTTTAAAAAGGGAAGGAAGCATTTTCGCCAATCAGGCGAAAGTAAGCAGGAAACGGCTTCCTTTCCCGGCTTCCGAGATAACGGTCAGGCTGCCTTTGTGCATATACATGATCTGCCGGGAAATACTGAGTCCGATGCCGGAACCGACAGGCTTGGTCGTAAAGAACGGTATGAAGATGCGCTCCTGAACGTCTGCCGGAATGCCTGTCCCGTTATCGCTGACCTGGATATAGTTTTTTCCTTCCGCATTGATCCCTGCCGATAGTTCTATCCGGGGATTCTCACATTCTTGTGTCGCATCCAGCGCATTTTTTATCAGATTGATCAGTATCTGTTCGATCAGAGCTTTGTCGGCGATGACCTGTAAATGCGATGCCGAAGGCAGGACTTTTATGCTATCCGTTTCCTCCTTGAATAACAGGGAGACATTGTCGAGTAGGCTGTCGACAGGTATGATTTCGGGGACGGGGGTAGGAATGCCGGTCACTTTTCTATAGTTCTCAACGAAGCGGACCAGGCCGCTGCTTCTCCGGAAGATGGTGTCGACAGCCTGGTGTATCTCTTCGCGTTCCTCGTCCGTGATAGGAGCCGAAGTCTGTTTGCTTTTCAATAACTCGGAGAGGGATACGATCGGTGTCATGGAATTCATGATTTCGTGCGTGAGAACCCGGATGAGTTTCTGCCAGGCTTCCGTCTCTTTATTTTCCAGTACCGAGCGGATATTTTTCATGCTGACGACGGTAAGCGGCTTGTTCAATACCACGAACGACATGGATGACAGGATCAGTTGCGAGTAATCTTCCTGGCGGCGGACTTGCAGGATAGACAGTTCACCGGGATGCAGGATGCGCAGCCGGGCAGGAAGTTCCGGATGGTAAGCTGCCAGGTCGTCTATCGTTTCGGCAAAGTTCAGTCCGGTTTGTATTTTGGCTGCCTGGTTCATCCATTCGACCTGTCCGGTTTCGGGAGAATAAACGAAGACGGAGAGGTCGATATGATTGGCCAGCGCCTGGAAATATTGCAGTTGGCTTTCCTTCTGCTGAAGATGTTTCTTATAGAATTGCAAAGCCTCTTCCACCGCTTCGGTCAGTTCTTGCGGGAGGGCATCCGACGGTTCCTGGTGTGTTGTGCCCGAGGAAAGGAAGTCGGAATAGCGTACCGACCAGACAAAATGCCGGAATAACCGGTCGCTCCGTTCCATCTGCCGGAGCAGGTACCAGGCTTCTATCAGGAGAATCATGCCGGCGACGAAAGCAGAGATATAAAACTTCCCCGCCACCAAAAAGGCAAGAACCAGGCTGGTGATTACTATTAAAAGGATCAGCCCGATAGCTTTTTTCGAGTATTTTTTCATAAGCCGTATTTTTCCAGTCGCCTATATAAAGATGTACGCGTAATACCTAAGAGATCGGCAGCCTGTGTCAGGTTTCCGGAGCAATGATGCAAAGCCTCCTGTATGGTTTTCTTTTCCAGCTCTTCCAAATTGAACTTTTCTTCCTTTTCGCGGTAGCTCGAAACGGGGGTACGGAGCATGAAGTCGTCGTACTGCAACTTTTTCTGGTCGGAAAGGATGACGGCCCGTTCAATGACATGTTGCAGTTCGCGGACGTTGCCCGGCCAGTTGTATTGTTTCAGAAGCTGGCGCGCCTCCCGTGAGAAGCCTTCTATCTCTTTCTTATATTTGTGGCTGTACCGTTTCAGGAAATGATCCGCCAGGAGAGAGATGTCGTTTCCCCTTTCCCGCAAGGGAGGAATGAAAATCTCGATCGTATTGATGCGGTAAAGCAGGTCCTGCCGGAAACTGCCGTCCTGCACAGCGGCATGGAGGTCGGTATTGGTTGCGCAGATCAACCGGACATTGATGGAAGTCTCTTTGGTCGATCCCAGGCGGTTTATCTTCTGCTGTTCGATCACCGTAAGCAGTTTGGATTGGAGCATAAGCGGCAGGTTTCCGATCTCGTTCAGAAAGAGCGTGCCGCCGGATGCGATCTCGAAACGTCCCGACTTGCTTTTATTTGCATCCGTAAAAGCCCCTTTTTCGTAACCGAACAGTTCGCTTTCAAACAGGTTGTGCGGGATGCTTCCCAGGTCGATAGGCACGAAAGCCTCCTGGTTGCGTGACGATTGTTTATGGAGCGTATAAGCGATCAGGTCTTTTCCCGTCCCGTTCTCGCCCTGCAAAAGAATGTTGGCATCCGCGTTCTTCAACTTTTCTACCGTCTTGAATATCTTTTCCATGGCGGGAGATTCGCCGATCACTTTCAGCTCCGGCTCTGTCGTGGTGAGGACGGACTTTTGTTCTTTCAGCGTCTGCACTTCTCCGCGCCGCAGGCTGAGTTCGAGTGCCGACGAGATGGTTGCCAGCATCTTCTCGTTCTGCCAGGGCTTAGGGATGAAATCGGTGGCTCCCGCTTTGATGGCGCGGACGGCCTTTTCCGTATCCGAATAGGCAGTGATCAGGATGACGACAGTCTCGGGAGATATTTCGCGGATGCGTTCCAGCCAGTAAAAGCCTTCTTTTCCGCTGACGGCATCTGCCGTGAAATTCATATCGAGCAGGACGACATTGTATTTGGTAGTCGATACGAGCCGGTTGATCTCTTTAGGGTTCGTGCAGGTCGTAACACTTTCAGCCAAAGGGCGGAGCAGCATTTTCAGCGTAAAGAGAATGTCTTCATTGTCGTCGATAACTAATATTTTTCCTTGTCGTACTGCCATTCGTTCTTTATGTATTGATTAGAAGTTCCAAACTTAGGTAAAATTTCCGGATAGCCGGTCAAGAATGTACCAATTATTGGTAATGAAAAGAGTTGGCTTTTCTTATATATCGGAGTTGACTATCGGTGAAACACCGTACGGAATCGTATAGGAAATTGTACGATATCGTACGGTTGTTATTGTTTTCGTCTATCAGATTTGTTGATTAATAGTTGCTTAATAGAATGGCATGAATGTTGCATGTTTATAAAAGAATGAAATAACCTTATGTCTGGAAGCCTGCTTTATGGCAATAACAGAACAGTAGGTTTTGCAAGTTCAGACAGGGAAGTTTCATCTTTTTTCAAAGGTGTAAGCTATTGTTTCATCATAATGAAACACTTGTTTCTATTGGGTGAAACAGTTGTTTCTTCGCTAAGAAACTCTTTTGGGAATATAAGGGGGGAATGAACAGGTAGGGGGCTGGGGAAATGTGTATTTGCGAAGTTGAAATGAATAATAGTATGAATTGATAAAAGAAATGACCATGTTTAAACATTATGTGAAAGTAGCCATCCGGCAGATAAAGCGGAGCTTTTTGTTTTCGTCCATCAATATGCTGGGATTTGTGTTGGGGATGACAGCCGCTTTCCTGATCTATCTCTGGATAGTGGATGAGCTGACATTTGAAGATTTTAATAAGAACGGGGATTATATTTACCGGGTGATTCGTGAAGAGCAGTCTGCAAAGGGGCAGGTTCCCTCTACGGTAACCCCGCTTAGCGGAGTGTTCCGGAAGGATTTTTCGAAGGTGGAGAATGCGACTTTTATAAAGTATGGTGGTAAATATGATATTTACGCCGGGGATGTAGGTGTTGAGGCTAACTATGGATATGTCGATACGACATTCTTTGATGTATTCAGTTTTCCGGTTGTGGCAGGCGATCCGTCCCTGCTGAAGAAAGACCCTCAGATGGTCGTGCTCTCAGAGGCGATTGCGAAGAAGCTGTTCGGTAAAACATCGGCTATAGAAAAAGAGGTCACCTGTAAATTCAATAAAAAATATTATAAGGTAGCGGCGGTATTGAAAGTGCCCCGCAAGAGTCATATACAGTTTGAGGTACTGGCAAGTTGGGATTCTTATTTGTGGGACGAAATAAAAGATGAACTTTGGGGATTCTCGGAGAGGATGCACGTTTTTATCCAACTAAAGAAAGGAACCTCTTTGACGGATGCCGACCGGCTGGCCATGCGCGACATCTGGGTGAAGCATTCGCAATGGGGAAAGCCCCTGGCCTTCCAACCGTTGAAAGATATCCATCTGCGCACAGCATTTAAGGAACCCAACGATGTGTATAATCACGGGAATATGCAGCAGATTTACCTTTTTGCGGCGTTGGCTGCCCTGATCATCTTTATGGGGGCATTTAATTTTATGACTTTATCGACTGCCCGTGCTTCTTTGCGTTCAAAGGAGATAGGCGTCCGGAAGGTGAACGGGGCGAAAAGGAAGAAGCTGATCATACAGTTCCTGTCGGAAAGTCTGGTGCAGGCTTTTATCTCGTTGCTGTTGGCGCTGGCGCTGACGGAATTGCTGTTGCCGTTTTTTAATATGTTTGTTGAGAAGGATATTACTTTGCAATTCAATTGGCAGACCTTGTTGTTTGTGCTGTTCGGTATTGTCGGAGTCGGTTGCCTGGCAGGTTCTTTTTCAGCATTCTATATGTCGTCGTTCAGTCCGCTGCTGGCTTTCAAGGGAGGGCAGGCGACTGGTAAGAAGGGGAGATTGGTCAAAGGGCTGGTCTGCCTACAGTTCGTAATCGCGATAACCATGATTATTTGTACGACTATCATATTCAAGCAACTCCATTATTTGCAGAATGCCGATCTGGGATTGAATAAGGAACATCTGATTGAGGTCGATGTTTTGGACTGGCGCCGGGGAGCAGACGGTTTCAAGCAGGAGATACTTAAAAATCCGTATGTGAAGAGTGTGGCGTTGGGTGTGAAGATAACCAACTACCTGCAAGGATATAGCTTTGAAGAAAATATGTTCAGGTGGGAAGATGAAAACGGGAAAACAGACTCGGTGAAGATGGTAGGAATGGTCGGAGACAGCGACTTTATTCCTGCATTGGGGCTGACATTGCTGAAAGGAGAAACGTTTGGTGCGAATCCCGACCATTACTGGGATGGCTCTTATGCACAGGAATCGCCGATCGTTATCAATGAAACGGCATGGAAGATGCTGAAAGTAGAGAATCCGGTCGGCATGCTGCTGACTGGCGGTGGCATCGGCATTCGTAATTCCAGGGTCGTTGGTGTTGTGAAAGACTTTAACTTCCAGCCGTTGCGGGAGAAGATAAAACCTGCATTCTTCTATTATACGGTTCAGTTGTTTAATTATATGTATGTCCGGATCTCGGCAGAGAAACAGGCGGAGACTCTGAAGTTCCTGAAAGAGAAATATGAGGAGGCACGGCCGGATATGCTCTTTAATTACCGTTTCCTGACGGATGTCCTGAATGAGAATTATGCCCGCGAACGGCAACAAAGCCAGATGTTTCTGATCTTTACCGTGTTGGCTATTATCGTGGCGATGATGGGCGTGTTCGGTCTGGTGACTCTTTCAACGGTACAGCGAACGAAGGAGATCGGTGTCCGGAAAGTGAACGGTGCGCATTCCGACCGTATTGTCCGTATGTTTTGCCGGGAATATGCGATTTGGGTAGGCATTGCCTTTGTGGTCGCCTGTCCACTCGGCTACCTGTTCATGCTGAGATGGCTGAGTGGCTTTGCTTATCAGACAACGATCAGTTGGTGGCTTTTCCCGCTCTCGGGCGGTATTATCTTGCTGATAACGTTGTCGACCGTTATAGCGCAGACCTGGCGTGCCGCATCCAGGAACCCGGTACAATCATTACGATATGAATAAAATAACAATAAATAAAAACGATATGATTAAGCATTATATAAAAGTAGCCATCCGGTTGATAAAACGGAGCTTTCTGTTTTCCTCTATTAATATGTTGGGTTTCGTGCTGGGAATGACAGCCGCTTTCCTTATCTATCTGTGGATCGTGGATGAGTTGACATTTGAAGATTTCCACAGGAACCGCGACTCTGTCTACCGGGTGATTGCCGTAGACCGGAAAGACGGTGGGGAAATGAAAGAATCAGCTTACACGGTGGCCCCGTTGAGTAAAGCATTACGGGAGGAGTTCCCACAGATGGAGAATGCAACCTTTGTGCTCAACTTCGGTATGCTGAACCTTCATTCGGGAGCAAATCTGATCGAAGCGAAGTATACATTTGTGGATACGGCCTTCTTTGATATGTTCAGTTTCCCGGTGATAGCGGGCGATCCGGCCCTGATGAAGAAAGACCCGCAGCAGATCGTGCTGGCGGAGTCTACGGCAAAGAAATTGTTCGGAGATTCTCCGGCTGTCGGCAAAGATGTCACCTGCCAGTTTCTGGGGCAAGTTCACCGTTATAAAGTGGCGGCAGTCCTGAAGGTGCCCCGTAAAAGCCATATCCGGTTTGAAGTGTTGCTGGGTGAACAGGCCTATTTTGAGCCGCTGAGCTGGGATTTTGCGGAAGGAACGAATGTATATATCCAGTTGAGGAAAGGCTCCGTATTATCGGAAGCTGACCGGAAGGCTATGGGCCGTACCTGGATAAATCAGCGGGAAGACGGGAGGTCGTTGGAGTTCCAGCCATTGAAAGATATTCATTTACATACCTCATTTAAAGACCCGTCGGTCGATAATTACGGAAATATGTCGCAAATCTGGTTGTTTATGGCGTTGGCCCTGTTGATTATTTTTATGGGAGCATTCAACTTTACCACTTTGTCGACTGCCCGTGCATCACTGCGTTATAAGGAGATCGGTGTCCGGAAGGTGACAGGGGCGAAACGTAAGATGTTGATTACGCAATTCCTGTCCGAGAGCTTGGTCCAGGCTTTCCTTTCGCTGGTCCTGGCGTTGGCACTGACGGAATTGTTGTTGCCTTTCTTCAACCGGTTTGTCGGGAAAGATATTGTTTTGTTGTTTAACTGGCAGACTATGTTATTTACCCTGTTCGGTATAATAGGAGTCGGGAGTCTGGCGGGGGCGTTCCCTGCTTTCTATATGTCGTCGTTCAACCCTTTGCTGGCCTTTAAAGGTGGAAAGGCAACCGGCCGGAAAGGGACGCTTATCAAAGGCTTGGTGTGTGTGCAGTTTGTCATTGCCATTACGATGCTTTTTTCTACTTCGGTAGTCTTCCGTCAGCTTCATTACCTGCAAAATGCAGACCTCGGACTGGATAAGGAAGATATGGTCGTCGTGGATTGTGATGTATTCGAACTGATGGCCTACTACGGCAACCAGGGAATAGACGATTACAGGCAGGAAGTAATGAAAAATCCGAATGTCGGGAATGTGGCGGGAGGCGTGGACTTGTCGAATTACCTTCGGGGACATAAGACGGAAGAAGCCGTTTTCAGTTGGATGGGTGAAAACGGACAGGTCGATTCGCTGAAAATGGTCGGTGTTGTGGGGGACGGCAATTTTATGAAGACATTGGGAGTGACCTTGCTGAAAGGCGAATCTTTCGGTGCCGACAAGAATGCCTATATGGATGGCACTTATCAGAAGGAGTCGCCGGTAGTCATTAATGAAACCGCCTGGAAGATGATGCAGGTGAAAGACCCGGTAGGCATGGTCGTTCAGAATAAAGGATGGTTCGGGGAGACTGCGCGGATTGTCGGTGTGGTGAAGGATTTTCATTTCCAGTCGTTGCGTGAGGAGGTCAAACCGGCTTACATCTATTATTCCCGTCAATTATTGAATACAATGTATATAAAGATATCACCCGAGAATAAGGCGGGGACATTGAAGTTCCTGAAAGAGAAATATGAAGAGATGCGCCCGGACAATGTATTTTCCTACCGTTTCTTTTCCGATGCGTTGAACCTGAATTATGCCCATGAACAGCAGTTGAGCCGGATGTTTCTGATCTTTACCGTCCTGGCAATCGTTGTCGCCATGATGGGCGTACTGGGACTGGTTGCCCTGGCTACCGCACAGCGGACGAAGGAAATAGGTATCCGGAAAGTGAACGGTGCGCATTCCGACCGCATTGTCCGTATGTTTTGCCGGGAATATATGATTTGGGTGGGAATCGCCTTTGTGATAGCCTGTCCGGTCGGTTATCTTCTGATGGTTCGCTGGCTGAGTAATTTTGCCTATCAGACTCCTATCAGTTGGTGGCTGTTTCCGCTGGCGGGACTGATTATCCTGCTGATAACCTTCCTGACAGTTGTAGCACAGACCTGGCGGGCAGCTTCCCGGAATCCGGTGGAGTCGTTGAGATATGAATAAGAATAATAAAATAAGCATCATGATAAAAGCAGTAAATTTAACGAAAGTATTTCGTACGGAGAGTGTTGAGACTACAGCCTTGAACGGTATTAATCTGGAAATAAACCAGGGAGAGTTCGTTGCAGTAATGGGGCCTTCGGGTTGCGGTAAATCAACATTGCTGAACCTGTTGGGGTTGCTGGATAATCCGACTTCCGGCGAGTTGTGGTTTCTGGAAGAAGAAGTTTCACGTTATACGGAGAATAACCGGACAGACTTGCGGAACGGTAATCTGGGATTTGTCTTTCAGAGTTTTAACCTGATAGACGAACTGACGGTCTTTGAGAATGTGGAATTGCCTCTTTTATATGCCGGAGTCCCGGTAAAGGAACGGGTTGCGAGGGTAAATGCCGCACTCGACCGGATGCAGATTGCCCATCGCACGGAGCATTATCCGCAGCAGCTTTCCGGCGGACAGCAACAGCGCGTGGCTATTGCCCGTGCTATTGTAACGAATCCCAAGATCATCCTGGCGGACGAACCGACCGGAAACCTGGATTCGGTGAACGGAAACGAAGTCATGAATCTGCTTCTCGAACTCAACAAGGAAGGTTCAACTGTCGTCATGGTGACACACTCGGAAGAAAATGCCCGGATGGCAGGACGTTTAATCCGCATGATGGACGGAAATATCCTGACTGAAAGCAGGAAGTAAAATCTTTTTGTGCTTCACTGAAAATATTGTACCTTTGCTCCCTCGAAAAATAAACGGTATATGGACAAGATCCGATTAAAAGATAAAGAATTTGAACTGTTTATCCCGGAGAAGGAGATCAAGGATGCCATTGCGAAGATGGCTAAACAGATTAAGGCAGATGTAGGAGATACTAACCCTCTGTTCGTAGGCATATTGAACGGGGCGTTCATGTTTACCGCAGAACTGATGCGGCAGATGGACACCTACTACGAAATTACGTTTGCCCGCTATTCTTCTTATCGTGGCCTCAATAGCACCGGAGTTGTTCGTGAGATTATGCCGGTGCAGGCCGATGTGAAAGGACGTACCCTGATCCTGCTGGAAGACATTATCGATACCGGTTACACCATGCAGTTTGTTATGGATAAGCTGAGAAATGACGGTGCGGCGGATGTCAAGCTGGCAACCATGCTCTTCAAACCCGATTCCTTGAAATGCGATCTGAAGCCTGACTATGTCGGTTTGCAGATACCAAGCGACTTTATTGTCGGTTACGGGCTGGATTATGATGAAATGGGGCGTGCCTACCGGGATATTTACAAGGTGACAGTTAATAGTTGACAGATGACAGCTTACAGGTGAGTTTGATAACTGAAAAATACATTTATAAATAAGGAACAATATTATGTTGAACGTTGTTATTTTTGGAGCTCCGGGTTCAGGAAAAGGAACACAGAGTGAGTTGATCATTAAAGAGTATGGTTTGGATCACATTTCAACTGGTGATGTATTGCGTGCTGAAATGAAAGGTGAAACCGAACTTGGTAAGATCGCTAAGGATTATATTGAAAAAGGTCAGCTTGTACCGGATGAACTGATCGTTGATATGCTTGCCAAAGTATTGGACAGCAAAGCCAGTTCAAAAGGTGTTATCTTCGATGGTTTCCCCCGTACTATCCCGCAGGCAAAAGCATTGAAAGAAATGCTGAATAAACGCGGTACGGATGTTTCAGTGATGCTGAACCTGCAGGTTGAAGAAGAAGAACTGATTTCTCGTCTGCTGGAACGCGGCAAAGTATCGGGACGTTCGGACGATAACCTCGAAACAATCAAATCGAGACTGGATGTTTATCACAAACAGACAGCACCTTTGGCAGATTACTATGTGGGAGAAGGCAAACACGTCGGTATCCACGGAATGGGTACAGTCGAAGAAATCTTCGATCGTATCAAAGAAGCGATCAATAATTTGTAAATTAAACAATGTGCCGATATGTCAATAAGGGTTTCTTCATTGGCACATTGGCATATTATCACATTAAATAATTATTTTTTATGGCTGAATCAAACTTTGTAGATTACGTAAAGATCTATTGCCGCTCAGGAAAGGGCGGAAGAGGGTCTTCTCACTTTCGTCGTGAGAAATATATTCCGAAAGGAGGCCCCGACGGAGGCGACGGAGGGCGAGGAGGCCATGTGTATCTTCGTGGCAATCGGAATTACTGGACCCTCCTGCATCTGAAGTTCGAACGTCATATCATGGCAACGAACGGCGAAGGCGGTAGTGCCAAGCGCAGTTTCGGGAAAGACGGTGAAGACCGGGTGATCGAAGTGCCGTGCGGAACTGTAGTATATGATGCCGAAACCGGCGAATATATCTGCGACGTGACCGAAGACGGACAGGAAGTTATGCTGCTGAAAGGTGGTCGTGGCGGACAAGGCAACTGGCATTTCAAGACATCTACCAACCAGGCTCCCCGTTATGCTCAACCGGGCGAACCGGCTCAGGAACGCAAAGTCATCCTGCAATTGAAGTTGCTGGCTGATGTGGGGTTGGTAGGTTTTCCGAATGCCGGAAAGTCGACTTTGCTTTCTGTCGTATCGGCGGCTAAGCCGAAGATTGCGAACTATCCGTTCACGACACTGGAGCCGAACTTGGGTATCGTAAGTTATCGTGACCATCGTTCATTCGTGATGGCCGATATTCCCGGTATTATTGAAGGAGCCAGTGAAGGGAAAGGTCTCGGACTCCGTTTCCTTCGCCATATCGAACGAAACTCGCTGCTTCTGTTTATGATTCCGGCGGATACCGACGATATTAAAAAGGAATACGAGATCCTTCATAACGAACTGGTAAAATACAATCCCGAATTGTTGGGTAAAAGCCGTGTGCTGGCAATCACCAAGAGTGATATGCTGGATGACGAGCTGATCGAAGCCCTGTCGGAGGATTTACCCGAAGGCATTCCGCATGTGTTTATCTCTTCCATTACCCAGCAGGGTATTACGGAGTTGAAAGACCTGTTGTGGAAGGAACTGAATAAGGAAACCTTCCACGAAGTCGAGAACATCGTCCACCAGAACATCGATGTCAGTTCGATACCGCTGGATGATGATGACGATGATTTCGTCTTTCCTGTCGACGATGACGATCCGGATGAAGAGTATGAAGAATACGAGTGGGACGACGAAGATGAAGAAACTGAAAAGTAATACAGTAGAAATGTTGCAATTCTCCGGATTAAGCGGAGAATGCAACATTTCTCATTTTATAACGACTCGTCACGGAGGAGTGAGCCAGGGTAATTATGCGACGATGAATCCGGGAGAGTTCAGCGGTGACGATCCGGCTTCCGTCCGGATGAACCGTCAGCTTCTTTCGGATGCAATGGGAATTTCTCCCGAAAGGATTTTTGCGCCTTGTCAGGTGCATGAAGCGGAAATAAGTTGTATTGATGCCCAACAGCAGGAGATGTACGGAAAAGATGCACTGGTGACGGATATACCGGGAATCTGCATCGCTGTCTCTACGGCAGACTGTGTCCCGGTTCTGGTCTATGCGCCGGATAAGAAAGTGGTGGCGGCTATCCATGCCGGATGGCGGGGAACGGTAAAGCAGATCGTTGCTAAAACCATCCGTTGTATGGCGGACCGTTATTCCTGTGATCCTGCCCTGATGATGGCGGGTATCGCCCCGTCGATCAGTAAGGAGGCTTTCGAGGTGGGCGAGGAGGTGGTCGATGCTTTCAGGGAGACTCGTGTGGATATGAATCGTATCATGGAACGAAACGCTCAGACCGGTAAAGCCCATATCGACCTCTGGGAGGCAAACCGTATCCAGTTGCTGCAATCCGGATTATTGCCGGAGCGTATTGAAGTTTCTGGAATCTGCACCTATCAGCATCATGAAGATTTTTTCTCCGCCCGCCGGGTGGGAATAAAAAGCGGACGTATCCTGTCCGGTATAATGATTAAAGAGTAATACTATATGATACATGTTTCTATCTCGGAAGAAATAGCGAAGGCTTGCCCGGACCTGCATGTCGCCGTTGTGGAATGCGACGTGGTAAACACCGTTTCGGACGAACAATTGTGGAAAGAAATAACAGAAGTGGAAACCCATATCCGCACAACCTGCAAACTGGAAGATATAAACAAATTTCCTCCTATCCAGGCAACCAGGCAGGCTTATAAGCGTCTGGGGAAAGATCCGAACCGTTACCGTCCTTCGGCGGAAGCGCTTCGCCGGCGTATCCTCCGAGAATTACCCTTATATAAAATAGATACATTGGTCGATATAATCAATCTCCTATCTATTCAGAGCGGTTATTCTATCGGCGGGTTCGATGCCGGTAAGATTGACGGAGATCTGGTGCTGGGTGTCGGTCGGGAAGGCGAGATTTATCATGGAATAGGCCGTGGCGAACTGAATATAGCCGGCCTCCCGGTCTATCGCGATAATCAGGGAGGCGTTGGTACTCCGACCAGCGATGAAGAACGAACCAAGATCGACATGAATACGGGAAAGCTGTTAATGATTATAAACGGATACTCCGGAAAAGATGGCCTGCAAGAGGCGTTGACCTATGGGGTGTCCCTATTAACCCGATATGTATCAACAACTAATTTGGAAATGGAGTTGATTACGCCTGAAAGTAGAGTGAAAATTATGTTATAAACGCGTTAATTATGTTTAGAAACCTCAAAAACACCCGTTTTTATGCTAAAAAACATCTATTTCCTTTTGTTTTAATCGATTAATCTATAAATTTGCCCCCGTTAACGAATTAACAAAACGAAAAAGAAAATGATCGAATTGATTGGTACAAACGCCGGCCTTGTTTGGACAGTTTTAAACGAAGGCGGAAAAATGAGTGTTAAGGCAGTAAAGAAAGCAACTAAGATCAAAGCAGAAAAAGACATGTATGCTGCATTTGGTTGGTTAGCAAAAGAAGGAAAGTTGTCTTTCGAAGAGATTGAAGGTGAATTATTTGTTGCGTTGATCTAATCGCGTAACCGATACTAGGTTAGGAGGGCTGTTCGGATATTATTTGGACGGCCTTTTGTGTGTTTGGATGTTTTCTGTTTAAAAAAACAGACCGCCTTGTTGTTTAATTCAATTCTAAATTTTACTTTTGTCTAGAATTTGGTGTGAAATGACCGAAGATCAAAAGAGATTGTTGGCTGTATTTGAGGTTAGAGTTCGTGATTTAATGGAATTATGTAATAAGCAAAACCATAAGATCGACGAGCTCACAACTGTTTTGAACCATAAGGAAGCAGAACTGAAGCAGGCAATAAAAACGATTGAAGAGTTGAATACCAAATGCGATAAACTGCTGACAGCAAGAGTCGTTTCCGTAAATGAAGGGGAAATGAAAAGTGCAAGGATGCGTTTATCGAAGTTAGTGCGGGAAGTAGACAAGTGCATTGCACTATTAAACGAATAGAAGCGATGGACGATAAATTTCTTATACATTTAGATATAGCCGAAAAGAGTTACGGTCTTTGGATTGATCGGAAAGACGAGCAGTTGGCGCGGGATGCCGCCAAGCAGATACGTAATAAGATCAATCAGTATCGGCAAAATTTTGCTCAGTCCGATGTGGATGTAAAAGATTTGTTAGCCATGGTTGCTTTTCAATTGTCTATGACTAATTTGCAATTGGAAGATAAAAACGATACAAGTCCTATTACAGATAAGATACAGGAACTCACGGGTGAGTTGGAACAGTATTTGAAGGATAAGTAATTATAATATAATTGTAAGAAGAGTTTCCGCACTGCTCTGCACGGTTGCCGTGTATTGTAGTGCTTTTTTTGTTTTATATATATATGAATTTAAATTATAAGTAAAATGACAGTGTATATAATCATATCATCAATTGTAGCTCTCCTGATAGGAGGGTTGTTGACGTGGTTGAGCATGCGTTTTCTTCTGAAGTCGAGGTACGATTCCGTACTGAGGGAAGCCGAGAAGGAAGCGGAAGTGATCAAGAAAAACAAATTGCTGGAAGTAAAGGAAAAATTCCTTCATCTGAAAGCGGATCTGGAAAAACAAGTATCGGCAAGGAACGCAAAGATCCAGTCGGCCGAAGGTAAGTTGAAACAACGTGAACTGACACTCAACCAGCGTCAGGAAGATTTGCAGCGTAAAAACTGCGAGATTGATGCGGTGAAAGAAAATCTGGCTACTCAATTGGAATTGGTAGATAGAAGAAAACAGGATCTGGAAAAACTTCATCAACGGGAGATCGAGCAGCTGGAAGCCCTTTCCGGACTTTCTGCCGATGAGGCGAAAGAACGCCTGATCGAATCGTTGAAAGACGAAGCCAAATCGGAAGCAACTTCTTATATCAATGAGATCATGGAAGAAGCGAAGATGACGGCTAATAAAGAAGCAAAGAAGATCGTTATCCAGTCTATCCAGCGTGTAGCGACTGAAACGGCGATCGAAAACTCCATTACCGTATTCCATATCGAATCGGATGAGATCAAAGGACGTATCATCGGACGTGAAGGCCGTAACATCCGTGCCTTGGAAGCAGCTACTGGTATTGAGATCGTTGTCGACGATACCCCCGAAGCAATCGTTCTTTCCGGCTTTGACCCGGTTCGCCGTGAGATTGCCCGTTTGGCATTGCACCAGTTGGTACAGGACGGACGTATCCATCCGGCCCGTATCGAAGAGGTGGTGACGAAAGTTAAAAAACAGGTGGAAGACGAAGTGGTTGAAACCGGTAAACGTACGGTGATCGACCTGGGTGTTCATGGACTGCATCCCGAACTGATCCGTATGATCGGTAAGATGAAATATCGTTCTTCTTATGGTCAGAACCTGTTGCAACATGCCCGTGAAACGGCTAACCTTTGTGCCGTGATGGCTTCTGAATTAGGATTGAACCCGAAGAAAGCAAAACGTGCAGGTTTGTTACATGATATTGGTAAGGTGCCTGATGATGAACCGGAATTGCCGCACGCAATCCTGGGTATGAAGCTTTGCGAGAAATATAAGGAAAAACCGGATATTTGCAATGCAGTCGGTGCCCACCACGATGAGGTTGAGATGCAGACATTGCTGGCACCGATCGTTCAGGTTTGTGACGCTATTTCCGGAGCCCGTCCGGGTGCCCGTCGTGAAATCGTTGAGGCTTATATCAAACGTTTGAATGATCTGGAACAATTGGCCCTTTCTTATCCGGGTGTTGTGAAGACTTATGCTATCCAGGCAGGTCGCGAACTTCGCGTTATTGTTGGGGCAGATAAGATCGACGACAAGGATACGGAAAACCTGTCAAACGAAATCGCAAAGAAGATACAGGACGAAATGACTTATCCGGGGCAGGTAAAAATCACGGTTATCCGCGAAACCCGTGCTGTAAGTTATGCGAAATAAACTCCTTTAGGATATATTTGAAACTAAAATTTAAGGTGGCCGGTCTGAAGAGATCGGCCATTTTTTGTTGGCTGAAACTGTTAATTATTAGACTGTCGGGAATATATATCAGGATGGTGTGAATAGTCTATTTTGCACAATAACAAGTTGTTGTCTGTCTTTTAGCATTGTGTTTTATCAGTTAAATTAATATATTTGCCGCGAGAGGTACGAAAATCACTATATTCTATATCTAATTACTCATTTAAATCTTTTACCACAATGACACTAAAAAAGTTTGTTTTGATTCCCGTGATTATTGGTGTTTTAGCATGCCTGATACAGGCATTGGACCAGTTATTGTACACCTCTGTGCCTCCCGAAGGAAATGTCGGTTTTAGTTGGATCTCTTTTCAGTCTTGGGCGGTTTACTTCCTGGCCGGTTGTACGGTGAGGGGAGGGATAAAAGCCTTTATTGCTTATGCGATCGGTATTGCTGCCTCCATTGTTATTATGGTTCTAGGCGGTGCGATGACGCCTGCTCTGGGATTCTTTGCCGTGCCTGTGGCGGTAGGAGTGATTGCTTTCTGTGCTATTTTCTGTGAGCGGAGCGAATGGATGTCTTTAGTACCGGCGTTGTTTATTGGTGCGGGTGCTTTCTTTGCCTTTATGAATTATGTGCCGAATGCCACTTTTGCTACGGCAGCTCTGATGGAGATGATTTATTGTACGATCGGTCTGTTATTCGGTTATATCACTATCTGCCTGCGTAGCGCTTATGAAAAGAAAGTAAGCGAAGATGAGAAAAAATAGTTGAAATAAAAAAGTTCACTCTTCACGTGGGGAAGTGAACTTTTTTATATACGGCGTGATTTTATCATGTTTTATGACTATCTCTGTATTGTGAAGGTGTGCAACCAACAACAGCTTTAAAAGCTGTACTGAAATAGCGTTGGCTGTTAAAACCAGTTTGCTCAGATATTGCTAATATCGTCAAATCAGTATTAGTTAACATTTGGGTTCATTACTGTCCCGTAAAAGTGGATAAATAGTTCTTTGAAATAATTGAAATATAGTCTATTAGATACTACTTTTTAGGCGCGACGATTTGAAATCATACCTTTGAGGTCAATTAAGGTGAC
>NZ_JAMOKT010000042.1:0-67981 GCF_023656795.1 Parabacteroides caeci | reverse complement strand
AAAAGAGTTTACGGAAACTCTTTTAGTGCTAAATTTGTAAACTTATAACAGCACGGACCTTTTTGGTCCTTTTTGAAACTTTTTTATTTTCAAGAAGGTCAACTTATTTCAGGACAGGACACGGAAAAATAATGAAACGATAAGGAGGATTGTGTCTGTGGTAAGTATAATTTAGACATATGAAGTAGGGGTTTTTTATTGATGGAATGTCTTAAATATACCAGGATGTCATTAAAACAGGCAACTTCGGTAAGCTAATACGGAAAAGTGCGGGTCGCATTCGTTTAAAGCTGGAAACGTTGAAGATTTTAAATAAAAAAGAATATATTTGTTGGACTTTACTTAATCGGATGATCATGAAAAGAATGTTGTTTGTTTTGAGTGTAGTGGCTCTGTTTTGCATGAGTTCCTGTTCTTCTTACTATTATTCAGTATTGGAGTCGAATGATGCAGTCGGAGAGAAAAATGACGATAAAGATTTTGTCATAGAAAATGACAGTGTGTGTATATCTTACTGTTTTTATGGTGAAGATGCGCCTATATCTATCACGGTATATAATAAGATGGACGAGCCTCTTTTTGTTGACTGGCAACGTTCTGCATTGATCATTGACGACATTGCAACCAGCTATTACCAGGAGAATGCCCCGATACAGGGACAGACTGAATCTTCTTCATACGGTGACAGTTTCAGTTGGAGCAGAAGATATAGTTCGACAGACGCTTATTCTAGCGGCTCATTTGCCGGTCAGATAGCTTTGCCTAAAGGTGTCAGTTTTATTCCTCCCAGGTCAAAGGTGGAATCTACTCCTTTGAGGCTTACGAATTTCCCGTTCGACCGTATACCCAAAGGGGCATATACGACACAGAAATTTGCCAAGTCCAATTCTGATGTGGTAAATGTGAAAGTGAAGAAGTTTACGGAGGATGATAGTCCTTTGTCTTTCAGGAGTTATCTGAGTTTATATACGGCTAATCCGGAGAATGGAGGGAAAAACTATTCTTCTTATGAAAGTAGTTTCTATGTTGCACAGCTGATCAAGACGGGGAATGTGCCGCCAGCTTCTTTTGATGCCGGGAAAAAGCAGGCCGGAGACTTTTTCTATGTGCATAAGGTAAAAGGCGCTGATGCCGGAATTATCGTAGGTGCCGTAGCCATTGGTGCTGCCGGTATTGTAATAGAGTCGACGTTGACACCTGATCACTATTGATAGCGGGAGGAAATGAGGATAATATAAAAATGGAAGGTCATAAAGAAGTGGATATTTAAATTACAATGAAAAATATTACAGATTTGAAAACCGTCCGTCTTAGCGACGACCAGAATGCAGTCGTGATTCTGGACCAGACCCGGTTACCGGCTGAAGAATGTTATTTGGAACTTACTTCGGCTGAGGATATCTGGGATGCAATTTATAAATTGAAAGTACGCGGGGCACCTGCGATCGGTGTTGCTGCGGCCTATGGTATATATGTTTGTAGCAGGCAGATCGAGGCCGGCTCATTCGATGAATTCTATACGGCGTTTCGTCAGGTTAAAGAATATCTGGCGGGATCGCGGCCTACGGCTGTCAATCTGGTCGCAGCTTTGAACCGGATGGAAAAGGTCGTATTGGAAAATGCTTCGGAAACAGTACCGGCTTTGGTTGAACTATTACATAAGGAATCACTGGCTATCCGTGAGGAAGATGCGGCTGCCTGCCGGCGTATCGGGGAACATTGCCTGTCATTGTTGCGTCCGGGGATGGGGATTTTGACCCATTGCAATGCAGGTCATCTGGCCGTATCTGAATATGGGACGGCATTGGCTCCGGTTTACCTGGGAGAAGAGAGAGGATATGGTTTTAAAGTTTTTGCCGATGAAACCCGCCCGCTGCTCCAGGGAGCTCGCCTGACGGCATACGAGTTGAACAGAGCCGGGGTGGATGTCACGCTTATTTGCGATAATATGGCTTCGTCTGTTATGCAGAAGGGTTGGGTACAGGCGGTCATTGTCGGTTGTGACAGGATCGCTGCCAATGGCGATATCGCTAATAAGATCGGGACTTCGGGCGTTGCCATACTTGCCCGGCATTATGGCATTCCTTTTTATGTTTTGGGACCTATTTCTACGATTGATATGCAATGTCCCGATGGAAAATCCATTGTTATTGAAGAGCGGGATCCTGCTGAAGTAACAGAAATGTGGTATATGCATCGTATGGCTCCGAAAGATGTAAAAATATTTAACCCGGCTTTTGATGTAACACCTAACGAATTAATTACTGCAATTATTACGGAAAAAGGAATTTTCAATCCGGCGAATGGGGGATTTGAGTCATAGTGGATAAATCGGTATGACACTAAGTGGGATAGCTGCATTTTCAGGGGCTCCAAAAGTCGTTATGCAGTTATCTACTTGCTTTGTATTCAATGTTTTGTGGTGTTTTGTTAAGTGATAGAAATAGAGTAGAAAAAGATATTGATTTTTTCTTGTATCCAAGGAAAAAGATTGTTTATCTAGAATTAGAAGACATGTAAGCCTGCAATTGAATTTAATAAAAGTAACCTATTTAAATGGTAGCATTTTAATCCGCTCTGTGTAGTCCGGATGAGGGTATTGTTGATAATTAAGCCTTGAAATTCTTCTTGTTTATAGTTCTGCCAGAACTATGTCCTTCGAATGCAAATGTACGGACTAAATTTATGAAAAACAAATCAATAAATATAAAAGTTTTCGTTTTGTCTGTTATTGTACGTGTTAAATTTTGTTGCGCGTGTATGTTTGCGTATTGCTAAAGATATTTTGTATCCAATTTTGGGAAATTCAGATTAAACCAACCCGCATTTATTAAAAAACACTCTAATATAATAGCTCTTATTATTTGCTTTGGGTGATATTCAGCATGTATAAGGAATAATTACCATAGTTCTGGCAGAACTCGATTCACCATGTAAAAAATTGAAAAACAGAATAGCCGGATAGAGTTTCTTCAATGTGAATATATTGTTAACCTATTAAAAAAATGTCTATGAGCGGATAAAGTTGAACCCCGGTTTTTGCAGTACAATGATACTGAAACAGAAAGTTATACCTAAACATCTAAAGTAATCAATTATGACAATTTATTTTAAACCCAAGAGATTTGTTACTAAGAATGTACCATCTCTTATGTTAAGTTGTTTGCTTATCTCCATTTTTTCTTGTTCTGATGATAAGACGAATGCAAATGGAAGCGGGCAACCCTATGATCCGAATACTCCGGTCAAGTTGGAAACATTTTATCCCGATTCAGGAGGGATGGCAACTAAGGTGATCATTAAAGGTACTAATTTCGGAACAGATCCGGAAGCTATAAAAGTATATTATAACACCAAAAAAGCGGCTGTTGTGCGTGCTGCCGGTGATATGCTTTATGTAATTACTCCGAGACAGCCCGGTGCAGAGTGTCAAATATCTGTTGCAATAGGAAAAGACTCCCTTACTTTTGAAAACACATTTTCCTATACAACGCAGACTACGGTTTCTACTATAGCCGGAAAACCGGTGGGAGGTGACGATGGACATGGTGAGATGATTGATGGAACATTGGCAGAGGCTTCTTTTGATCAACCCTGGTTCTTATGTGTGGATGCAGAGAAAAATATTTTTGTTAGTGAACGTCTTGGACATGCAGTTCGCCAAATTAATGAGGAAAAGAATGTTGTCAGTACGTTGGTCAAAGGTTCAGGTAATTGTCCGTATCCCAACGCTTCTGCAACGGATGCAGAAGGTAAAACCGTTTTTGTAGCCTTAGATCAGGGGTCTCAGGGATTGATCGAGTTTGATACTGAAACTCAGTGGGCGCCTAAAAGAATTAAACCTAGGCCCAAAGAAGGAACCCCTGCCTTTACACTTGACTGGATGCATTCGGTTGCACCAAATGTAAACGACGGATTAATCTATACACGTGCCTATAATGGTCAACTTGTTCGCTTTGATCCGAGAACAAAATCTGCGGAACAACTGGATGAAGGATTATTAAGTAGCTCTGATAGCTTTGTTAGTTTTGATACTCTTGAGCCTGATATGTTGTATATCTGTTATTCAGCTAAACATTGTATATATAGCTATAACATCAAAACCAAAAAGCATGAACTCTACGCCGGTGTTCAGAATGAAACCGGATGGCAGGATGGAGAACGTGAAGATGCTTTATTTAATGATCCGAAACAAATCTGTTTTGATCAAGACGGAGTGATGTATGTCGCTGATGCCGGAAATCATGTTATACGAAAAATAACACGTGATGGTGTGGTTAGTACTGTTATTGGTATTGCCGGTGTAAAGGGGTATGTGGATGGTTCGCCGGAAGATGCCTTGTTTCAATATCCTACAGGAGTGGCTATCGACAAAGAAGGCACCATTTATGTCGGCGATGCAAGAAATAATTGTGTTCGTAAGTTGGCTATAGAATAATCTAATAAATTAAACAATTTTAAAATTGATGGTATGAAAAGACTCTTCATCATACAAATGTTGCTATGGTGTGCTCTGGTTGTGGTCGCACAGAAGCAAACATTTACGATACAAGGAACAATTATTGATCCGTCATTTAATAATGAACCGTTATCAGGAGTGAATGTATACCTGAAGGATCGTCCGGGTGTCGGTACGGCTTCGGATATAGACGGTAAATTTTTAATAAAGGCCAGTAAAGGCGATATGATTGTCTTTACTTATTTGGGATATGATAATTTTGAATACCAAGTCGCAAAGGAAGAAAAGAATTTGGTTGTAAAAATGGTAACTTCTTCGGTTCAGTTGGAGGAAGCTGTTGTTACTGCTATGGGTAATAAACAACGGAAAATCAGTGTGCTTAGTGCTGTTTCAACTGTTGATACAAAAGATTTGCAAGTACCGTCTACGTCGATCAATAATATGCTGGGAGGTAGAGTTGCCGGAGTAATTTCTTTACAAACGAGTGGAGAGCCCGGTAAAAATATATCGGAATTCTGGGTTCGCGGTATGAGTACTTTCGGTGCAAATAGTAGTGCTTTGGTGCTTATTGACGGCTTGGAAGGGGATCTGAGTCATATAGAACCGGCTGATATTGAAAGCTTTTCTGTACTGAAGGATGCCTCTGCAACCGCAGTATATGGGGTGAGAGGTGCTAATGGGGTTGTATTGGTGACAACCAAACGTGGAACGGTGGATCGTTTGAGAATTACAGCGCGCGCAAATTTGACAGTATCTACATTGAAGCGTTTGCCGGAATACGTGGGAGCTTACGATTATGCCAAACTGGCCAATGAAGCTCGGGTAGTATCAGGATCAACGCCTTTATATTCTCCCATGGAAATGGATTTGATCAAATACCAGCTTGACCCGGATTTATATCCGGACGTAAACTGGCAGAATGAGGTTTTGAATAAGACGTCTTTGCAGCAAACTTATTATATCAATGCGCAGGGGGGAGGTAGTATTGCCCGTTATTTCATCAGTTTGGGTATGTCTGATGAAGGCGCCGCCTATAAACAGGATAAGAATAGTAAATATAAGGCCGGTTCCGGATATAATACATATAATTATAGAACGAACTTGGATGTTAATGTGACGAAGACGACTCAAGTCTATTTGGGACTCGACGGAACTTTAACATCTAAAAAAGAACCGGGTATGGCAAATACCGACTATTTGTGGTATGCACAAGCCGCTCTGACTCCCCTTACGATTCCAACTAAATATTCAAACGGTATGTTACCGGCTTATGGAACGGGTAGCCAGTATTCTCCTTATGTGATGTTGAACCATACGGGGATGAAAACGTCCGAGACCTATTCCAATATGGTGACGCTTGCTTTAACTCAGGATTTTTCTCCGATTCTGAAGGGGTTAAAAGTAAAGATACAGGGTGCTTTAAATAATAAGAGTTACTATGATGAAACGCGCTATGTTTTACCTGATATGTATTATGCGGTGGGACGTTCGACTGACGGGGAGTTGAAGTTGGTAAAGAAAATTAATGCGGAAGCGGCTCAGTTTATGAATTATCAGCGGCAATGGCGTAAATACCATTTTGAAGCAAATGTGAATTATGAAAATATGATCGGTGACGATCATCGTTTTACCGGACTACTTTACTACTATATGAGTGATGAGAAAGACACATATAATGTAAAAACAAGTATGGATGCGATACCAAAGAGGTATCAAGGGTTATCCGGACGTGTGACATATGGTTTTAAGGATACTTATTTTATTGATGCTAACTTTGGTTATACCGGTTCTGAAAATTTCCGTCCTGGACAACAATTCGGTTTTTTCCCTTCCGGTGCAGTCGGTTGGGTTCCGACAAACTATGATTTTATGAAAAAAGCGTTGCCTTGGTTGAACTTCTTGAAATTCAGATTCTCTTACGGGCAAGTAGGTAACGACCGTATTTCGGATAAACGATTCCCTTATTTGACTATTATCAATTCGACTGCGAATACCGGTTGGGGAAGTCGTTATTCCTGGGGGGTAAACGAGTCTATCGTCGGCGCGGATAATCTGGCCTGGGAAAAATCAACAAAAGCGGACTTAGGTATTGAAGGTCGTTTGTTTGATGAACGAGTGAATTTTGTTGTGGACTTTTTTAATGATCAACGGGAAGGTATTTTCCAACAGCGTACCCAGGTTCCTGATTTTGCAGGTATTATAACGATGCCTTTTGGTAATGTCGGACGTATGAGAAGTTATGGATCTGATGGTAATATTTCGTATACACAAACATTTGGTAAAGATTTTGCTTTTACGGTTCGTGGAAACTTTACCTATTCGACAAATGATGTTCAAGACTGGGAACAGGCATATCCTAAATATGAGTATCAACGTATTGCCGGTAATCCGTTGAATATACAGAGAGGATATATAGCTTTAGGGTTGTTTAAGGATGACCAGGATGTGGCAAGTAGTCCAGCCCAGTTCGGTACGGTTCGCCCAGGGGATATCAAATATAAAGATGTCAATGGAGATGGAAAAATAACGACTGACGACAAGGTTCCTTTATCTTTTTCTGATTATCCACGGTTGATGTATGGTTTTGGTGGTGAGTTCAGATATAAAAATCTAACCTTGTCGGTATTGTTTAAAGGTACCGGTAACACTGACTATTACAAAGCCGGTTTACCGGATGGTTATGGTAATTATGATGTGTATGAAATGGGGTATATACCGTTCCATAAAGCGGTAGTAGGTAATGTTCCGGTACAGGCTGGCATCCAGGCAAACCGATGGACTCCGGCCTGGTATTCAGGAGATCCGTCTACAGAAAATCCTGATGCCATGTTTCCTCGTTTGACTTATGGAAAGAATGAGAACAATACACAAGTCTCGACTTTCTGGAAAGGTAATTCCAAATATTTGCGTTTGCAGGAAATCAGCTTGACCTATAACCTGAAGTCTTTAGGTTGGTTGAACAATGTAGGAATTTCCTCTGTAGACCTTCAATTGGTCGGCTATAATCTTTGTGTATGGGATAAGGTAAAGACGGTAGATCCGGAGCAAGCCGGTAAAAACGGGAATGTATATCCGATACCGGCCCGGTATGCGATACAGATGTATGTTAATTTCTAAAAATAACGGAATATGAGATATTTAAGATATTTGAAGCATTTAATCATTGTTGCTTTTATTGCTTTGTATTGTTCTATGAGTTCGTGTAATTATCTGAATGTTGATGATTATTTTATGGATACGTTGGGATATGATTCTATCTTTCAGAATAAGTTGAATTTACAACAATATTTATGGGGTACGGCAGCCTTTTTTTATGATGAAGGAGCTATTTGGGGTAGTACGTATACACCGGGAGTTGTCGGTTCGGATGAAGCTTTTACTATGTGGGACCATGATGAGTATCCGGGTACGCAATTTGTGTTGGGAAATATAAATCCTGACAACCTGATGAGTATGAATGTCTGGCCGCAAATGTATAAGATCATACGGAAAACCAATCTTATTTTTCAACGAATAGATGAGTGTAAAGACCTTACGACCTTAGAAGAGCGTGAGATATTAGGATATGCTCATTTTATGCGTGCTTATGCCTATTATCATATATTGATGAATTTTGGTCCGGTTGTTTTGATAGGTGATGAAACCCTGGAGACGAATGAGAAACCGGAGTATTACAACCGGGAAAGAGCGACCTATGACGAGTCGGTAGATTATATTTGTGATGAGTTGGAGTTGGCTGCGAAATATATACCTCTTACTGTTTCTATGGGGCAATTCGGACGTCCTACCCGTGGAGCGGCTTACGGGCTGATTGCGCGTCTGCGTTTGCAGCAGGCAAGTCCCTTGTTTAACGGTGGTGCAGCTGCTAAAACCCATTTTGCATCGTGGAAACGTACGGTCGATGGAGTTGATTATGTTTCACAGCAATATGACGAAAAGAAATGGGCGGTTGCCGCTGCGGCAGCAAAACGGGTGATTGATATGGGAGTTTATGAGTTATATACGGTAAAACGAGATTCGACAACTATGCCGTTACCCAAAAATGTTCCTTCGGGAGATTTTCCCAATGGGGCGGGAAATATCGACCCTTTCAAGTCGTATAGCGATATGTTTACAGGAGAAGCGTTGTCTCAAAAAAATACGGAATTTGTGTGGGGGCGTATTTCCAGTAATGTAAGAAACTATACCCGGCATGCGTTTCCTATTGATAATTTAGGTGGCTGGAATGGTATGGCTATTCCTCAAAAGATTGTAGATGCGTATTATATGGTAGACGGTCGTGATATCAACAACTCGAGTGAAGAATATCCTTATTCGGAAATCGGATTTTCCAGTGAGAAGCAATCCTTCTCCGGTTATCAGTTGAATAATGGCGTATATAATATGTATATGAACAGAGAAATGCGTTTTTATGCCTCTATCGGTTTCAGTGAATGTTTCTGGCCTTGTCTTTCTACAAGCGAGAGTGGACGCAGAAATCAGACGATCACCTATTTTAAGGGAGGGAACTTCGGGAAAGACCGTACAAATTCAGATATTCGAAATTACCCGATCACAGGTTACGTAATCAAGAAGTTTATCCACAAAGACGATGCCTGGGCCGGAAATGATGCGGAGACACTGGAAAAACCTTTCCCTATAATCCGATATGCAGAAATTCTTCTTTCTTATGTGGAAGCACTCAACAACCTGACGGGAGGGCATACCATTACAGATGCTGAAGGTAACAGTCAGACATTTACCAGAGATGTGAATGAGATGGCTAAATATTTTAATATGATCCGTTACCGTGCCGGGCTTCCGGGATTGACATCTGCTGAATTATCATCCCCTGATCAAATGTTTGATTTAATAGTACGCGAAAGAATGATCGAGTTTTTACATGAGAATCGTCGTTTCTATGACGTACGTCGCTGGGGTATTTATGAAGAAGTTGACAAAGAGCCTATTGTCGGAATGGACACCGAATCACGTAAAGACGGTTATTATGAGCGTACGGTGGTCAATCATCCGATAGCCAGAAATCGTAAAGTCGAAAGAAAAATGATCTGGTTGCCTATTAGTCGCCAGGAGATCAGAAAAGTACCGAAAATGGATCAAAATCCGGGATGGGATAATTAATAATATTAAAATATATGGATATGATAAACAAGGTAATATATAGAATAACCGCATGTTTGTTTTTTTCCGGACTTCTCGCTTGTAACCAAAGTGATATGTTTAAGGAAGAACAATATAAAAAGGTGCTTTATGTGTTAAGTGATGATAATATGGCTTTTCAGGTTGTTCATTCGCTAAATGAAACAGAAAGTACTGGTTATTTAACTTTATATGCAGGAGGGACATTGGACATAGATCAGGATATAACGTTTACGTTGGAGCCTGATGAAGAGTTGTTGGGTGAATATAATCTGCTGAACTATGATTTGGATACGGATAAATATGCAAAAAGATTGGATCCGTCTAAATACACGATCGAGTCATATTCGGTAACAATGAAGCAGGGGGGAGAAATGCCTTATGCTTTATTGCCGATCAAGATACGTCCGGAAGGACTTTCTCCGGACTCTTTATATATGATACCATTGAAGTTGACAGGCGTTTCAGCTTATGAAATTAATCCAAAGAAGAACCGTGTGCTTTATCAGGTTGTTCTGGAGAATGATTTTGCATCGGAAAAGGACAATACATTAATGTCGATGAGAGGTACTCGCCAGGTCGGTGATGGGCCTGTTTCTAAAATTGCAGCCAATAAGCGTATGTATCCTTTAAGTAAGCAGGAAGTAAGGATTAACGCAGGTATGGAAAACAGTGGAAATAAGGCAGATCTGGAGTTAATCAATAAATATAGCGTTATTGTAAAGATTGGCGAAGAAAAAACGCTGAATTATAAAGGTGTTTCTTATTATCCATTGACAGTCTATCCTTATAATAAGGAAAATATACAAGTTGAGATGCTTGGAAGTGAGGAAGATAAAGAAGTCCTGACAGTGGCTGAATCGAATCGGTACGGAGAAGAACTGGGAATAATGAGATTCCATATTTCTTATCGATATCGGACTTTAGTTACTCCTGCTTCGGAAGGATTGGAGGCAGAATGGAGTGATTGGGTTGTTGTTACTGAAAATATGAAACAGTTAGCGAAGTAGTATCATACTGATTATCGGTAGGTCCAAAAGGCGGGAACGATGGTTTTGTTTTTTGGACCTACTATAAAACACAGTGAGAGAATGATGAAAAATATCAGTTGATTTATGAAATACCTATTTATAACTATCGTCTGTGTCCTATTGAATGGAATGTCATTTCGTTTGTTTCGGGAAAAAACAACAAGTGAACAGATAATCTCCTTTTTTTTAAATCTTCAAACAGTTCAACAGGAAAAGTTGTATTTGCATTTGGATAAACCTTATTATGCTGCAGGAGAGCAAATTTGGTTTAAAGGATATCTGGTGAACTCGTCTACCCATGCTCCGGATATGCCGGATAATTTTATTTATGTGGAATTGGTAAATCAGAATAATAAAATTGTTTGTAGGCAAAAAGTAAAGAAAAATGAAGGTGGCTTTTGGGGTAATTTACTATTACCAACGGATATGATTGTAGGAGAATATACATTGAGGGGATATACAAATTGGATGCGTAATGCTAATGTAAACTTTTTCTTTCAAAAAAATATTCCGATAGCCAATACTTTGGATAGGCCGGATACTTTGGAACTAAAGAAGAAAGATATAAGTAAAAATGATTTTAGTGTTTCTTTTTTTCCGGAGGGAGGACATTTATTAACGGGATATCGTCAGCAAATGGCTTTTAAATGTCAGCGTTCAAATGGTTATAGTGGAATGTTGGAAGGATATATAGTCAATCAGTCAGGGGATACGCTAACACAAGTGAAGAGCGAGCATGATGGAATGGGAACTTTTTCTTTTCTTCCGGCGAAGGATAATTCATATTACGCATTAGTCCGTTCTCCCGGATGTGAAGAGAAAAAGATACAATTACCAAAAGCTGAAGATTCAGGCATTACATTATCATTAAATCAATCGGCCGGAAAAATACGTTATCAGATATTTTCATCACTGCCGGATAGTCAACAATCGGATTCCCTATATTTGATTGGTCATACGCGAGGATTACTTCGTTTTTTATTGCCGATAAGTAAAGAGAATCATACGGGTGTTATTAGTTCTTCTTATTTTCCGGATGGTATTTCTCATTTTCTGTTGATGGATCAGGCTGGTAATAAATTGAGTGAACGACTGATATTTAATTATCCAAAGAAGGAAAGCTATTGGACTTTACAAACTGATAAAGATACATATGAGCGTCGGGAAAAAATAAAAATAAATATCAGGTTGGATAATGAATCGGGATTGCCGGCAAAAGGCTCTTTTTCATTATGCATTACGGATAATAATTCGGTTTCTGTGGATTCACTGTCAAGCAATATTTACTCTGATCTGTTACTTGTGTCGGATTTGAAGGGATTTGTGGAGAATCCCGGATGGTATTTTAAAGAGAAGTCCAGAACAACTATAAGAGGGTTGGATTTATTGATGTTGACACATGGCTGGAGTCGGTTTGATATTACTCCTTTTGCAGAGCAATCGTTAATGCCTGATTATTTTGTGGAGAAGGGGCAATATATAAGTGGAAGGATTTTGAATTTTTTCGGTAAAGAGGCAAAAGATGCGGCAATAGTCGCAGTCGATCCTGCAAATAATCTAGTCAGGACGTTGGAGTCGGATGAAAAAGGTTGTTTTTTGTTGGATGGGATTGATTATTGTGACTCAACGACTTTTGTCGTACAAGCCCGAAGTAAAAAAGGTCTGGCAGTTGTCGATATAAAGATGGACGAAGAAACCGTTCCTGTTGTAGAAGACAAAAATTTATTCCCTGATTCATTGTTTGTTTTTAATCCACATTATCTATCTTCTGCAATGGACGCCGGTGGTATGCGTGTAATCAATCTGGAAGATGTCGTGATTGAAGGAAAACGGACTCAGACAGCCAAAGAAAAGGCTGAACGTGTGTGGGCTGATTATTCCATGACAGAAGATATGCTTGGAAAGTCGGTGTCCAGGACTGCAAAAGATTTATTCAGACAAGCTATGGGAGGCGCAGATGTAAGTGATCCACTTGTAGTGATTGATGGGATGTGCTGTTGGGATGATAATTATATATTGGAAACAATTTATCCGGATGATATGAGGAGCTTTGATGTGTTTAGGGATCAGAAACGGTGTAAATACGGTTCTATAAGTAAGTCGACTCCTGCCGTAGTAATTACATTGAAACCGGAAGCAATGAATCGCAAGAGGAAGGGGGTAGCTTTATTTCATTCGCAAGGGTATGTGAAACCGGATCAATTCTATCATCCGGTATATGAGACACCTGATGAAAAAAAATCGGAAAAAATGGATATACGCAGTACTCTTTATTGGAATCCTACTTTGGAAATAGACTCTCAGGGAGAAGGAAGTGTGGAATTTTATGCTTCGGATCTCCCGGCTTCATATCATGTGGTAATTGAGGGCGTGGATGAGAGCGGACAGTTGTATCGGTATTCGGGTAATTTATTGAAAAATGCAGAATGATGAGTAAATTGTTTTATATAAGCCTGTTCATTCTATTATTTTTATTGTTGCAGATTGGATATAGTTATCATTTTTTCTATATCGAGCAGTTTCAGTTGTTTATGTTTTCGGAGGACTATCTGTTTGAAACGGTTTCTCATCCTGGAGGCTTATCAGTGTACTTGGGTGAGTTTCTGGTACAGTTTTTTTATTATCCGCTGGTAGGTGAGTTTGTTTCAACATTATTATTAGTATGTATAGCCGGGTTAATAAAGCAATACGTCTCTTTCAATAAAAACTGTTTTTTATTGGAGGGTTTCATTTTATTATTTCTACTGATTGATATTCTTGATTTTAATTTTCTTTATGCAGGAGTCGTTGCTTATTTGTTTTGTGTGGTTTTTCTGTTGGTTTATAAGCGTATTCAAAAAGAGTCCGTACGTATCCTGACCGGATGTTTAATGATCTGCTTGCTATATCTGATAGCCGGATCGGTTTTTGTCGCCTTTGCTGTTTCTTTATTGATCCAGGAAATAAAGGTGTACAGGCTAAAAATCGGTCTGCTTCTTATTCCTGCGCTATTCACAATATTACTGGTGTTTTATTTGAATTATGCCGGATATCTGTATTATTCGGAGATCATATGTTTTGCTGATGGGATATATGTATTGAAAGGGGAAGCCGGATGGGTGATTTATGCTCCGTGGTTTTTATTGGC
This sequence comes from Parabacteroides caeci, assembly GCF_023656795.1. Classification (NCBI taxonomy): domain Bacteria; kingdom Pseudomonadati; phylum Bacteroidota; class Bacteroidia; order Bacteroidales; family Tannerellaceae; genus Parabacteroides; species Parabacteroides caeci. Next base: position 54,225 of record NZ_JAMOKT010000042.1, on the reverse strand, counting down.
TTTCAGTCCATTGTTGAGTCCATTATTTGACTTAGTCTTTGTTGCGATAGAGAATAAATATTGGAGGATAGGTACTCAGGTCGTTATATTTTTACTCTGTGGTGCTTTTTTATTGTCAGAATATGATGATAGAAAGTCTTTGCCGGTAAAAAAATATGCGTATTATGCAGATCACAAAAAATGGGAAAAGATATTACATAGTTGTAAGAAACAGAAACCTACGGATTTATTATGTCTTAATTATCAAAACTTGGCTTTGGCAGAACAGGGCGTTTTGGCAGACTCTTTGCTTATGTATACACAGCAGGGGAGTAAAGGGTTGTTTGTCGATTGGAATATGACGCCGTTTGTTTCTATGACACTACAAAAGATATGTTATTACTATGGAGATATAGCATCGGCTCGGAAGTATGCTTTTGAATGTAATGTTTGTGCACGATCAGTCGGATATCCACAGACTTTAAAAATGCTGGCAACATGTAATTGGGAGATGGGAGAGTATGCAGTTGTAGATAAATATCTTTCCTATTTGCACAAAACATGGGTTTATCGGAATTGGGAGGTGGACACTCTCTGTTTGAGACGAGTTGAATCTCAGGCCGATAATTTTGTATATCTCCAAGACATAGACCTGTTGGCTTATGATAATGTGCATAATAAGAAGTTGGCAGATTTTGTTCTATGCTCATATTTGTTGGATAAGAACCTGAATGAGTTTTTGAAAGCATTTTACTATTTCTATAAAAATGAGAAAAATGTCCCGGTTATTTATCAGGAGGCAATTTTTCTGGGAGCACAAAGCAACCCTCAAATACTTGATTATTTCTTTATACCGGATTCGTTGAAAGAGCGTTTTTGGGCTTATCAATCCTTTTGTAAGACGAATCACTTGGATATATCTATGAATATGGAGAATAGGGATATTCGTTGTTATACAAGTAGTTATTGGTATTATTACGATTTTAATCCTGTTCGTTTATGATTAAATATTTATTGTTTTGCTGGTATGTAATTTTGTTTTTGTCTTGTTGTGAAGAAGAGAGACCTGGTTATGCAACGAGAGAACTTATATTTCCTGATTACAGAAATGTTACAATTCCGGTTGATATTGCACCGTTATCTTTTTATGTAAATCTGCCGGAAGTGAATGAGAATGTTCAGGTATTATTATGTACACGAACCAAACAGTTAAATCGCCGGGGTAAAGAGGTGCGTTTTTCTTCACTCGAATGGAGAGAGTTAGTGACATCTGATAGTGTAATGAATGTTTATATTCAGAAAAAGACTGACCATTTGTGGAACTGCGTTGATTCTTTTAAGATATATATATCCTCGGATCCGATAGATCCTTATCTTTCATATCGCCTGATTGAGCCAGGATATGAGGTGTGGGGGAATATGGGGATTTATCAACGTTGTTTGGCTAATTATGAAGAGGATGCCATTTTTGAAAATTCAAGAGTAAAAGAAATTTGTGTGAATTGTCATGCGACCAATCAAGGAAACCCGGAAGAGTATATATTCCATCAGCGCCCTAAACCGGCAGGAACTATTTTAGTTAAAGATGGAGTTGTTAGTAAATTGAATACGGATTATTCCGAAAAAATAAAAACTTTAGTTTATCCATCTTGGCATTCATCAGGTAAATATATAGCTTTTTCAGTAAACAAGACGGTACAGGCAGTACATTCACAGCACAGGAATCGCATTGAGGTGATGGATCTGCACTCGGATATTGTGATCCTGGATGTACAAAAGAATATACTTTTAACCAGTTCTCTATTATCGTCGGCTGATGCTTATGAGACTTTTCCCTGTTTCTCTTCCGATGGAAAAAAGTTATACTTTTGCTCTGCTCCTGCAATATCGTTACCGGATTCATTTAATTACGTACGATATCATTTATGTAGCCTGGATGTGGATTTGGAGAAAGGGACTTTGGGAAGTAAAATTGATACGGTGATACGAGTCGATACACTAAATGCCAGTATCTCTTTCCCTAAAATATCACCCTCCGGGCGTTTTATGCTATACACGCGACATGCTTATGGTAATTTTTCTATCTGGCATCGGGATGCGGACTTATGTATGTTTGATTTGCATAACCAAAGAGAAGTAGATACATCGATCTTAAATTCGGAAGAAACGGAAAGTTATCATTCCTGGTCGTCGGAAGGTCATTGGATCGTTTTTAGTAGCCGTCGGATGACAGGGCTTTTTACTTGCTTGTATCTGGCTCATATAGATTCTTCCGGACATGCAGGAAAGCCTTTTTTATTACCACAAAAAAGGAGTGATTCTTATTTTTTTCAATATAAGTCTTATAATGTACCCGAATTTATGAAGGGGCCGGTCTGCACAAGCGAAAAGGATCTGGAGGCGGTTATGGAGAGATGATGTGTCTTGCTGCTACAAAGAGTTTTATAACGGATCGGGTTTTAGCTTATTTTGTGGAGGCTTCGTAAAATAAATTCCGGAAAGTTTTGCTAATAACGAAAGAATCAGTAATTTTGCTGCCCATTTTGAGGATGTAATTAAAAACAATATAATAAATTAAATTATGATCGTAGTTCCATTGAAAGAAGGCGAAAACATTGAAAAAGCGCTTAAGAAATTTAAAAGAAAGTTCGAAAAGACAGGTGTGGTAAAAGAACTGAGAAGTCGTCAGGCTTTTATAAAACCCTCTGTTGAAAAGAGAAAACAAAACATGCGTGCGGTTTACGTTCAGCAATTGCAGCAGGTAGAAGAATAAAATATCCTGTCAGGCTTGTTTTATTGAATTCTTATTCCTATTTTCGTTGCATAATAGTTGATGCAACGCAGATATGTTGATAGATTCATTTTTAGATTATCTTCGGTATGAAAGGAATTACTCCAATTATACGATAGAGGCTTATTCGAAAGATTTGCGTCAGTTCGAAGAATATGTGAAATTGAATAAGGAAAGCGTATTTGTTCCGGGAGATGTCGATGCGGATTTAGTCAGAAGTTGGATCGTTTCTTTAATGGACGAGAAGATTTCTCCGGTGTCGGTCAATCGGAAATTAAGTTCTTTGAAGTCTTTTTTTAAATTCCTTATGAAGCAGGGAAGCATCTCTGTGAATCCATTAAGGTTAATAACCGGACCGAAGACAAAAAAGCCGTTGCCTTATTTTGTAAGAGATAAGGAAATGGAGTTGTTGTTGGATGGAGATGGATTTGATGAGGATTTTGAAGGTGTAAGGGATCGTCTGGTACTTGAAATGCTGTATGATACAGGTATCCGCCGTTCGGAATTGATCGGAATACAAGATTCCGATGTGGATTTCGGAGCGATGCAGATACGTGTGACAGGTAAGCGTAACAAGCAGCGGTTGATTCCATTTGCAGAAGGGTTAAAGAACTTGATACAAGCATACACTGAAGTTCGAAATCGTGAAGTTGGTTCGGAGAGCGGATGGTTTTTTGTAAGAAAAAACGGGGAGCAGTTGTCGGCAGGTATCGTATATACTATAGTAAAGAAGAAACTGTCGGAGATCCCAACATTGGCGAAACGTAGCCCTCATGTATTGAGACATTCGTTTGCAACAAGTATGTTGAATAATGGAGCAGAGTTGAACGCTGTGAAAGAGTTGCTCGGACACAGTAGTTTGGCTTCAACCAGCGTTTACACACATACAACCTTTGAGGAATTAAAAAAAGTGTATCATGCTCATCCAAGAGCTAAAAAAGAAGGAGGTTAATTATGGACATTAGAATTCAAGCAATCCATTTTGACGCTACAGCGCAGTTAGAAGCGTTTATTCAGAAGAAAGTTAGTAAGTTGGAGCAATACTTCGACGGCATAATATTGGCAGAAGTAACATTAAAGGTCGTGAAGCCTGAAGCTGCTAAGAATAAAGAGGCTGCTGTACGTTTAAAAATAAAGAATGGCGATTGCTTTGCGGAGAAGGTAAACGACACTTTTGAAGAGTCAATTGACGAATGTGTTGAAGCTTTGGAAAAGCAATTAGTTAAATTCAAGGAAAAAATCAGAGCCAAATAAAAAAAACGGTAGATAAATTTGGTATGTAAGAAATAATATCTAAATTTGCAGCCGTTTCGCCTACCCGACGAAACGGCTTCTTTTAGAAAGAAGGTTTGCCTCTTTAGCTCAGTTGGCCAGAGCACGTGATTTGTAATCTCGGGGTCGTTGGTTCGAATCCGACAAGAGGCTCAAAAGAATTGAAATTTGAAATGGGCAGTTACCAGAGTGGCCAAATGGGGCTGACTGTAACTCAGCTGTCTTTCGACTTCGGTGGTTCGAATCCATCACTGCCCACTACTAAGGAACAATTCTAAGCGAGAATTGGTTCGTGAAAGATTTAAAATTGCGGAAGTAGCTCAGTTGATAGAGCATTAGCCTTCCAAGCTGAGGGTCGCGGGTTTGAGCCCCGTCTTCCGCTCTTTTTATTTCGCCTGTGTAGCTCAGCGGTAGAGCACTTCCTTGGTAAGGAAGAGGTCCCGAGTTCAAGTCTCGGCACCGGCTCAAGATGATATTTAGAACATGATCATTAATCAAATAAAGAACAATTAAGTTATGGCAAAAGAGAAATTTGACAGATCGAAACCACATGTGAACATTGGTACGATTGGTCACGTTGACCACGGTAAAACAACTTTGACAGCTGCTATCACAACAGTATTGGCAAAGAAAGGTCTTTCAGAACTGCGTTCATTCGATTCTATCGACAACGCTCCTGAAGAAAAAGAAAGAGGTATTACAATTAACACTTCTCACGTAGAGTATTCGACTGCAAACCGTCACTATGCTCACGTAGACTGTCCGGGTCACGCCGACTACGTAAAGAACATGGTAACTGGTGCTGCTCAGATGGACGGTGCTATCATCGTAGTTGCTGCAACTGATGGTCCTATGCCTCAGACTCGTGAACACATCCTGTTGGCTCGTCAGGTAAACGTACCGAAGCTGGTTGTTTTCATGAACAAATGTGACATGGTTGACGACGAAGAAATGTTGGAATTGGTTGAAATGGAAATGAGAGAACTTCTTTCTTTCTATGATTTCGATGGTGACAACACTCCGATCATCCGTGGTTCTGCTCTGGGTGCATTGAATGGCGACCCGAAATGGGAAGACAAAGTTATGGAGTTGATGGAAGCTGTTGATACATGGATTCCTCTGCCTCCGCGCGATGTTGATAAACCTTTCTTGATGCCGGTTGAAGACGTGTTCTCTATCACTGGTCGTGGTACTGTAGCAACAGGTCGTATTGAAGCAGGTATCGTAAAAGTTGGTGAAGAAGTTCAGATCATCGGTCTGGGTGCTGACGGAAAGAAATCAGTTGTAACTGGTGTTGAAATGTTCCGTAAGCTGTTGGATCAGGGTGAAGCTGGTGACAACGTAGGTTTGTTGCTTCGTGGTATCGACAAGAATGAAATCAAACGTGGTATGGTTATCTGCCATCCGGGTAAGGTTAAAGAACACTCTCGCTTCAAAGCTGAGGTTTATATCCTGAAAAAAGAAGAAGGTGGTCGTCACACTCCGTTCCACAACAAATATCGTCCTCAGTTCTATATCCGTACATTGGACGTAACAGGTGAAATTACTCTTCCGGAAGGAACTGAAATGGTTATGCCTGGTGATAACGTAACAATCGACGTTGAACTGATCTACCCGGTAGCTTGTAACGTAGGTCTTCGTTTCGCAATCCGCGAAGGTGGACGTACAGTAGGTGCTGGTCAGATTACAGAATTAGAAAACTAATTCATACATAAATCATGTAGCCAGTCTGTAACAGGACTGGCTATTTTACGGAAGTAGCTCAGTTGGTAGAGCACTGGTCTCCAAAACCAGGTGTCGGGAGTTCGAGCCTCTCCTTCCGTGCTAAAAATCTATAGATTCGATGAAAAAGATAATTACTTATATTAAGGAATCTTATAACGAACTTGTTTATAAAGTTTCTTGGCCTACTAGAACAGAGCTTTCCAATAGTGCTGTGGTTGTTATGTTTGCTTCCCTTATAATTGCAGCAGTAATCTTTGTTGTGGACTTAGGCTTCGAAAGCGTAATGCGTTTCTTCTACGAGAAAATCTTTTAATCAGTTTTAGATATGTCTGATATCCAAAAGAAATTTTATGTTCTGCGTGCCATCAGTGGTAAGGAGAATAAAGTCAGAGAGTATCTCGAGGCTGAGTTGAAGAACACAGATCTGGGTGAATATGTCAACCAGGTTCTGATACCTACGGAGAAGACTTTTACGGTGCGTAATGGTAAGAAAGTGATGAAAGAAAGAGCTTACTTGCCGGGTTATGTATTGGTAGAAGCTGCATTAGTCGGAGAAGTCGCTCATCGATTAAGAAACATTCCCAATGTAATCGGATTTTTGGGCGGGTCTGATAACCCGGTTCCGTTGCGTCCTTCTGAAGTGAATCGTATTTTAGGTACGGTTGACGAATTGCAGGATCAACAGGAAGAACTGGATGTCCAATTTTATGTTGGCGAGAGTGTTAAGATCACCTTCGGACCGTTCAGCGGTTTTACTGGTGTAATCGAAGAAGTCAACGCCGAGAAAAAGAAACTTAAAGTGATGGTGAAGGTCTTCGGACGTAAAACCCCGCTTGAGTTGGGTTATATGCAAGTTGAGAAGGAGTAATACTTTTGTTACGAGAAGTATTTTCTTTCTGTTATTGATGTTATATATCTAAATTTTAGAAAAATGGCTAAAGAAGTTGCTGGACAAATCAAATTGCAGATTAAAGGAGGAGCAGCAAACCCTTCTCCCCCAGTAGGACCTGCCTTAGGTTCTAAGGGTATTAATATTATGGAGTTTTGCAAGCAATTTAATGCCAGAACCCAAGACAAGGCTGGTAAGATATTACCTGTGGTAATTACTTACTATGCTGATAAGTCTTTCGACTTTGTCGTTAAAACCCCTCCTGTTGCTATCCAGTTATTGGAAGCATCTAAACAGAAGAGTGGTTCTGCTGAGCCGAACCGTAAGAAGATTGCAGAAATCTCTTGGGATCAGGTAAAAACTATTGCAGAAGACAAACTGGTCGACTTGAACTGTTTTACTGTTGAAGCTGCCATGAAAATGGTTGCCGGAACAGCTAGAAGTATGGGTATAACTGTTAAAGGGACATTCCCGGGTAATAATTAATAAACTTCAATTGAAATGAGTAAACTGACAAAAAATCAAAAGTTGGCTTTGGGCAAGATTGAAGCTGGGAAAGCATATACATTAAAAGAAGCATCAGCATTAGTAAAAGAAATTACTACTTCTAAGTTTGATGCATCTGTAGATGTGGATGTTCGTTTAGGAGTTGACCCCCGTAAGGCCAATCAAATGGTTAGAGGCGTGGTTTCATTGCCTCACGGAACAGGAAAACAAGTTAGGGTTCTCGCATTATGTACACCAGACAAGGAAGCTGAAGCAACTGCTGCTGGAGCTGACTATGTTGGCTTGGATGAGTATATAGACAAAATTAAAGGTGGTTGGACTGATATTGACGTTATCATCACTATGCCTTCTATCATGGGTAAGATCGGTGCTTTAGGTCGTGTATTAGGCCCTCGTGGTTTGATGCCTAACCCTAAGAGCGGTACGGTTACCAATGAAATCGGCAACGCAGTGAAGGAAGTTAAGCAAGGTAAGATCGACTTTAAAGTAGACAAATCTGGTATCGTTCATACATCAATCGGAAAGGTATCTTTCAATGCCGATCAGATTCGTGATAACGCTAAGGAATTTATTTCAACTCTTTTGAAGTTGAAACCGTCTGCAGCTAAAGGTACATATATAAAGAGCATTTATCTTTCTAGTACAATGAGCGCGGGTATTAAGATTGACCCGAAATCAGTTGAAGAAAACTAATTTAAAATTGTTGGACAATGAAAAAGGAAGATAAAGGCATAGTTATAAGCCAGCTTACAGAAACTGTAAAGGAATATCCTAATTTCTATTTGACTGATATCGAAGCATTGGATGCTGAGAAAACAAGCAAATTGAGAAGAGAATGTTTCAAACAGGAAATCAAGTTGGTTGTTGTTAAGAACAACTTGCTTAAAAAAGCACTGGAAAATGTAGGTGGTGATTTCTCACCGCTGCAGGTTGCTTTGAAAGGCAATACAGCTGTTATGTTTTCACAGACAGCTAACGCTCCTGCTCGTCTGATAAAAGAATTTACTAAAGGTGCCAAGAAAGGCGAAGTGGCTAAACCGGAATTGAAAGCTGCCTATGTACAGGAAAGTTTCTATGTCGGTGCTGAAAACCTGGAAGCCCTTGTAAATATCAAGAGCAAAAACGAACTTATCGGCGACGTTATTGCATTGTTGCAATCTCCGGCGAAGAACGTTATCTCTGCTCTTCAGTCATCAGGACAAACTATCCATGGTCTGTTGAAGACTTTGGAAGAAAGATAATTATTTAATATTTTACAGTAAACAATCATTTAAATCATACAAAAATGGCAGATTTGAAAGCTTTTGCAGAACAATTAGTAAACCTGACCGTAAAAGAAGTTAGCGAACTGGCTACAATCCTTAAAGAAGAATATGGTATTGAACCTGCTGCTGCAGCTGTTGCTGTTGCTGGTCCTGCTGCTGGTGGCGCTGCTGCTGCAGAAGAAGAAAAGACTTCTTTCGATGTAATTTTGAAAGCAGCTGGTGCTAATAAATTGGCTGTTGTTAAGGCAGTAAAAGAATTAACTGGTCTTGGTTTGAAAGAAGCTAAAGATTTAGTTGACGGTGCACCTAGCGCAATCAAAGAAGGAATCGCTAAAGCTGACGCTGAAGGATTAAAGAAACAGTTGGAAGAAGCTGGAGCTGAAGTTGAGCTTAAATAGTATTTATAACCTGGTTTCCAGGTGATTTGGTTAAGAGTCTCCCTAAAAGGAGATTCTTAACCTTTTTGTGTCTATAATTTCAATAAGTTCAATAAATTCCTTACTAGATGTCTTCAACAGCTGAAAACCAAAGAGTTAATTTTGCTTCGATTAAGAATCAGTTTCCGTATCCGGACTTTCTCGAAGTTCAATTGAAGTCATTCCAAGACTTTCTTCAACTTGACACACCTCCTGAGAAGAGAAAGAAGGAGGGTTTGTATAAGGTGTTTGCAGAGAATTTCCCTATTGCAGATACCAGAAACAACTTTGTGTTGGAGTTCTTAGATTACTATATCGATCCGCCCCGTTACTGCATAGATGAATGTATTGCCCGCGGATTAACCTATAGTGTGCCTTTAAAAGCAAAGTTAAAACTGTATTGTACAGACCCGGATCATGAGGATTTCGATACGGTTATCCAGGATGTATATCTGGGCCCGATCCCTTATATGACTGATCGCGGTACTTTTGTGATAAATGGTGCTGAGCGTGTTGTTGTTTCACAGTTACATCGTTCTCCGGGTGTATTCTTTGGTCAGAGTACACATGCCAACGGAACGAAATTGTATTCAGCACGTATCATTCCGTTTAAAGGCTCATGGATCGAATTTGCAACAGACATTAACAATGTGATGTATGCATATATCGACCGTAAAAAGAAATTACCTGTAACTACCCTTTTAAGAGCTATTGGTTTTGAAAGCGATAAAGATATTCTTGAAATCTTTAACCTGGCTGAAGAAGTAAAAGTTTCAAAAGCAAACCTGAAGAAACTGATCGGTCGTAAGCTGGCTGCCCGTGTATTGAAAACCTGGGTGGAAGATTTCGTAGATGAAGATACTGGCGAAGTTGTTTCTATTGAACGTAATGACGTTATCATCGACCGTGAATCGGTGTTGGATAGCGACAGTATTGAAGCAATTCTGGAATCTGGTACACAAAATGTATTGTTACATCGTGAAGACCAGAATCTTTCAGATTATGCAATCATCTATAATACGCTTCAGAAAGACCCCAGTAACTCTGAAAAAGAGGCTGTATTATATATTTACCGTCAGTTGCGTAATGCAGAACCTGCAGACGAAGCAAGTGCCCGTGAAGTTATACAGAACCTGTTCTTCTCTGAAAAACGTTATGATTTAGGTGAAGTAGGCCGTTATAGGATTAATAAAAAGTTGAACCTTACTACCAGTGATGATGTTAAGGTTTTGACAAAAGAAGATATAATCGAGATCATCAAGTATCTGATCGAATTGATTAACTCAAAAGCGATCGTGGATGATATCGACCATTTAAGTAACCGTCGTGTTCGTACTGTAGGTGAACAGTTATACAATCAGTTCGGTATCGGTCTGGCTCGTATGTCACGTACTGTACGTGAGCGTATGAACGTTCGCGACAATGAAGTATTTACTCCGATCGATTTGATTAACGCGAAGACTATCTCTTCTGTGGTTAACTCCTTCTTCGGAACGAATGCTTTGTCGCAGTTTATGGACCAGACAAACCCGTTGGCTGAAATTACTCACAAACGTCGTCTGTCTGCCCTTGGACCGGGTGGTTTGTCAAGAGAGCGTGCCGGATTCGAGGTTCGTGACGTTCACTATACACACTATGGTCGTCTTTGTCCGATTGAAACACCGGAAGGACCGAACATTGGTTTGATCTCTTCTCTTTGTGTGTATGCAAAAATCAATGACCTGGGATTTATATCTACCCCATATCGTAAAGTTGTGGATGGTAAGGTAGATTTTTCAGAAGATTCTTTGCAATATTATACAGCGGAAGAGGAAGAAGAAATGACCATTGCACAGGGTAATGCTCCGTTGGATGAAAACGGTAAGTTTATTCTAGAAAGGGTTAAAGCTCGTTTTGAAGCAGACTTCCCTGTTGTGCCGCCTTCAGAAGTAGATTTGATGGACGTTGCTCCGCAGCAGATTGCTTCTATCGCAGCTTCTTTGATTCCGTTCCTGGAACATGATGATGCTAACCGTGCATTGATGGGATCTAACATGATGCGCCAGGCAGTTCCTTTGTTGCGTACGGATGCTCCGATCGTTGGTACAGGTATCGAAGCACAGGTTGCTCGCGACTCCCGTACTCAGATTATGGCAGAACGTGCCGGTGAAGTTGTTTTTGTTGATGCAACTTGTATCAAGATTAAATATGACCGTACTGAAGACGAAGATTTCGTAAGCTTCGAAGATGCGGTTAAGACCTATGTTATTCCGAAGTGGCGTAAGACTAACCAGAGTACGACTGTAGACCTTCGTCCGATTTGTCACCGTGGCCAACGTGTAGAGGCTGGTGATATCCTGACTGAGGGTTATTCGACTCAACTGGGTGAACTTGCTTTGGGACGTAACGTGAAAGTGGCTTACATGCCTTGGAAAGGTTACAACTATGAGGATGCTATCGTACTGAACGAACGTATGGTTCGTGAGGATTTCTTTACTTCTGTTCACGTGGATGAATATATCCTAGAAGTGCGCGAAACTAAACGTGGTATGGAAGAGCTTACATCCGATATCCCTAATGTTAGTGAAGAGGCTACCAAAGATTTGGATGAAAGAGGTATTGTTCGTGTGGGTGCCCGTATCGAACCGGGTGACATTCTGATCGGTAAGATTACTCCGAAGGGCGAATCGGATCCTTCTCCTGAAGAAAAATTGCTGCGTGCAATCTTCGGTGATAAGGCTGGTGATGTGAAAGATGCTTCTTTGAAAGCGACTCCGTCTCTTCGTGGTGTTGTTATCGATACGGCTTTATTCTCTAAAGCTGTTAAGAAACGTAAGTCTAGATTGACAGATAAGGCTATTCTTCCGAAGTTGGATGAAGAATACGAAATGAAGATGGCCGACCTGAAGAACTTACTGGTAGAAAAGTTATTGACGCTTACTAACAATAAAGTTTCTCAGGGTGTTAAAGACTACATGAATACTGAAGTGATTGCGAAGGGCGCTAAGTTTGGTCGCAAGGCTTTGGAAGATCTGGATTACAATGCTGTTCAGGTTAGTAAATGGACTGCCGATGCTGATAAGAACGAACTTATCAAGCAGGTGATCCTGAACTATCTGAAGAAATATAAAGAACTGGATGCCGAACTGAGACGTAAGAAATTCGACCTTACTATCGGTGATGAACTGCCGACAGGTATCGTTCAGATGGCAAAGGTTTACATTGCTAAGAAACGTAAGATTCAGGTAGGTGATAAGATGGCCGGTCGCCACGGTAACAAAGGTATTGTTTCCAAGATCGTTCGTCAGGAAGATATGCCGTTCCTGGAAGACGGAACTCCGGTTGATATCTGCTTGAACCCGCTGGGTGTGCCTTCCCGTATGAACCTGGGACAGATTTTTGAAGCAGTATTAGGTTGGGCCGGTAGAACGATGGGAGTGAAGTTTGCTACTCCGATTTTCGACGGTGCATCACTGGATGACCTGAACGAGATGACTGACAAAGCTGGTATTCCTCGGTATGGTAAATCTTACCTGTACGATGGTGGAACCGGTGAGCGTTTCGACCAGCCGGCAACCGTAGGTGTTACGTACTTCCTGAAACTGGGTCACATGGTTGATGATAAGATGCACGCCCGTTCAATCGGTCCGTACTCTTTGATTACTCAACAGCCTCTGGGTGGTAAAGCTCAGTTTGGTGGTCAGCGTTTCGGAGAAATGGAAGTTTGGGCACTGGAAGCCTTCGGTGCCGCACATGTTCTTCAGGAAATTCTTACAATTAAGTCTGACGACGTTGTAGGACGTTCTAAAGCTTACGAAGCAATTGTGAAGGGTGATCCGATGCCACAACCGGGTATTCCGGAATCTCTGAATGTATTGCTCCATGAGCTGAGAGGTTTAGGTTTAAGCTTTACTCTGGATTAATTCAACAACAATATAAGTAGGTGGGTTTCGGCTCATCTACTTTATCTATTGATAACTCTTTATAAATAAACAATATGGCCTTTAGAAAAGAAAACAAGATAAAGAGTAACTTTTCAAAAATAACCATCGGTCTGGCTTCTCCTGAAGAGATTCTTGAAAACTCTAGTGGTGAAGTTCTGAAACCGGAAACGATTAACTATCGTACGTACAAACCTGAGCGCGACGGTCTTTTCTGCGAACGTATCTTCGGTCCGATCAAGGACTATGAGTGTCATTGCGGAAAATACAAGCGTATCCGTTATAAAGGTATTGTCTGCGATCGTTGCGGGGTAGAAGTTACAGAGAAGAAAGTGCGTCGCGAACGTATGGGACATATCCATCTGGTTGTTCCTGTCGCTCATATCTGGTATTTCCGTTCTCTACCCAACAAAATCGGGTATCTGTTAGGCTTGCCTACCAAGAAACTGGATTCTATCATTTATTATGAACGTTATGTGGTTATTCAGCCGGGTTGTGTAGACACTGTTGCTGAATTAGACCTGCTTTCGGAAGAAGAATACTTGCAGATTCTGGATAACCTGCCAAAGGAAAACCAAATGCTGGAAGATACGGATCCTAACAAGTTCATTGCAAAGATCGGTGCTGAAGCCGTTTATGATTTGCTGGCTCGTCTGGATTTGGATTCTCTATCTTACGAACTGCGTCACCGTGCAAGTACGGACGGTTCACAGCAACGTAAGAACGAAGCGTTGAAACGTTTGCAGGTTGTTGAATCTTTCCGTGCATCCAGAGGCCGTAACAAACCGGAATGGATGATCGTAAAGGTCGTTCCTGTTATTCCGCCGGAATTGCGTCCGTTGGTTCCGTTGGATGGCGGACGTTTCGCTACATCCGACTTGAATGATTTGTATCGTCGTGTTATTATCCGTAATAACCGTCTGAAACGATTAATCGATATTAAGGCTCCGGAAGTAATCTTACGTAATGAAAAACGTATGCTTCAGGAAGCTGTGGACTCTCTGTTCGACAACTCTCGTAAATCGAGTGCCGTTAAGACAGATGCTAACCGTCCGTTGAAGTCATTGTCCGACAGTTTGAAAGGTAAACAAGGTCGTTTCCGTCAGAACTTGTTGGGTAAACGTGTTGACTACTCTGCCCGTTCGGTTATCGTTGTAGGTCCTGAATTAAAAATGCATGAGTGCGGTCTGCCGAAGAATATGGCTGCCGAACTTTATAAACCTTTCGTTATCCGTAAATTGATCGAACGCGGTATCGTTAAAACGGTTAAGTCTGCCAAGAAGATTGTGGACCGTAAGGAACCGGTTGTTTGGGATATCCTGGAATATGTAATGAAAGGTCACCCTGTGTTGCTGAACCGTGCACCGACACTGCACCGTTTGGGTATCCAGGCATTCCAGCCTAAACTGATCGAAGGTAAGGCTATCCAGTTGCACCCGTTGGCTTGTACGGCATTCAACGCCGACTTCGACGGTGACCAGATGGCTGTTCACTTGCCTTTAGGAAATGAAGCTGTACTGGAAGCACAGATGCTGATGCTTGCTTCTCATAACATTTTGAACCCGGCTAATGGTGCGCCTATCACCGTTCCTTCTCAGGACATGGTGCTTGGTCTGTATTATATCACCAAGATGCGTAAGGGTACATTAGGAGAAGGTCTGGTATTCTACGGACCGGAAGAAGCGACTATTGCATATAACGAAAAGAAAGTAGATATCCATGCACCTATCAAGGTTTACGTTGATAACGTAGAAGAAGATGGCAAGCTGGTGCGTAAAATGATCGAAACATCTATCGGTCGTTTGATGGTAAATGAATTCGTTCCTTTCGAAGTTGGTTATATCAATGAAGTATTAGGAAAGAAATCTTTACGTGATATTATCGGTAAAGTAATCAAGATATGTGGTGTTGCCCGTACGGCTCAGTTCCTGGATGATATCAAGAACCTGGGTTACTACATGGCATTTAAGGGCGGTCTGTCATTCAACCTGGCCGACGTGCTTATTCCGCCAGAAAAAGATGACCTGGTAAAAGAAGGTTACGATGAAGTGGAACAGATTCTGGCTAACTATAGCATGGGTTTCATTACCTTCAACGAACGTTACAACCAGATTATTGATACATGGACACATGTCAACAGTAAGTTGTCTAATATCCTGATGAAACAGCTGACAAATGACAATGACGGGTTTAACTCTGTATTCATGATGATGGACTCCGGTGCCCGTGGTTCTAAAGAACAGATTCGTCAGTTGTCCGGTATGCGTGGTTTGATGGCAAAACCGCAGAAGAGTGGTGCTGAAGGTGGTCAGATTATTGAAAACCCGATCCTTTCAAACTTTAAAGAAGGTTTGTCAGTGTTGGAGTACTTCATCTCTACCCACGGTGCTCGTAAAGGTTTGGCCGATACCGCGTTGAAGACTGCCGATGCTGGTTACCTGACTCGTCGTCTGGTAGACGTATCGCATGACGTTATCATCAATGAAGAAGACTGTGGTACGCTTCGTGGTCTGATTTGTACGGAATTGAAGAATAACGAAGAAGTTATCGCTTCTCTGTATGAACGTATCCTGGGACGTGTATCTGTTCATGATATCCAGCATCCGTTGACTGGTGAATTGATTGTTGCTGCCGGTGAAGAAATTCGCGAAGACGCTGCTAAGCTGATCCAGGATTCTCCTATCGAAAGTGTGGAAATCCGTTCGGTACTTACCTGTGAATCCAAGAAAGGTGTTTGTGCTAAGTGTTACGGACGTAACCTGGCTACAGGCCGTATGGTTCAGAAGGGTGAAGTTGTCGGGGTTATCGCAGCACAGTCTATCGGTGAGCCGGGTACACAGTTGACACTGCGTACATTCCACGTCGGTGGTATCGCATCTAACATTGCAACAGAAAACAGTATTACATCTAAATACGACGGTATTCTGGAAATCGACGAACTTCGTGCCGTAGAAGCTGATGATGCATCAGCAGGTAAGAAGTATCAGGTAGTAGTAAGCCGTCTGGCTGAAATGCGTATCGTTGATCCGAATACGAAGATTGTATTACTGACTCATAATATCCCTTACGGTTCTAAATTGTTCTTCAATAACGGAGACAAGATTAGCAAGGGGGACGTAATTATTGAATGGGACCCGTTCAATGCCGTTATCGTATCGGAAGTTTCCGGTAAGATCGAATTTGAAAGCGTTGTAGAAGGTGTTACTTACAAAGTTGAAAGTGACGAAACTACAGGTTTGAAAGAAAAGATCATTATCGAATCTAAGGATAAGACAAAAGCTCCGGCTGCTCACATCGTTGATGAAAACGGTAATTATCTGAAAAACTATTCATTGCCGCTGGGCGCTCACGTTGTCAAAGAGAACGGCGATCCTGTTAAGGCTGGTGAAGTTTTGGTTAAGATACCGCGTGCAGTAGGTAAGGCTGGTGATATCACCGGTGGTCTTCCCCGTGTTACCGAGTTGTTTGAAGCTCGTAACCCGTCTAACCCGGCTGTCGTTTCTGAAATCGACGGTGAAGTTGGATTCGGTAAGATCAAACGTGGTAATCGTGAAATCACTGTAACCTCTAAGTTGGGTGAAGTGAAGAAGTACATGGTGCCATTGTCAAAACAGCTTTTGGTTCAGGAAAATGACTATATCCGTGCCGGTATGCCATTGTCCGACGGTGCTATCACTCCATCGGATATCCTTGCTATCAAGGGCCCGACGGCTGTTCAGGAATATATCGTGAACGAAGTACAGGACGTTTACCGTCTGCAGGGTGTGAAGATTAACGACAAACACTTCGAAGTTATCGTTCGTCAGATGATGCGTAAGGTAGAAGTGGTTGATCCGGGAGATACTCGCTTCCTGGAACAGCAGGTGGTTGATAAGTTGGAAGTAATGGATGAGAACGATCGTATCTGGGGCAAGAAAGTTGTTATGGATCCGGGAGATTCTCAGACAATGCAGGCTGGTCAGATCGTAACTGCCCGTAAGTTGAGAGACGAAAACAGTATGTTGAAACGTCGTGACATGAAACTTGTAGAAGTTCGTGACGCTGTTCCTGCTACTGCAAATCAGATCCTTCAGGGTATTACACGTGCTGCATTGCAGACAAACAGCTTTATGTCTGCCGCATCTTTCCAGGAGACTACGAAGGTGTTGAACGAAGCTGCTATCAACGGAAAGGTAGACCGTCTGGAAGGTTTGAAAGAAAACGTTATCTGCGGTCACTTGATCCCGGCTGGTACAGGTCAGAGAGATTTCGACAAGTTGGTTGTCGGCGCTAAAGATGAATTTGAACGTATCTTTGCCAACCGCAAGAATGTTGTAGATTTTAATGCGATGGACAGAGATGGTGAGTAAATAGCTTATCATATAATATAAAAGAAGGCTTTCGGTTTATTTCCGGAAGCCTTTTTTGTTTTTAGTAATTTGCTTAATCAGTATAGATATCTTACTTTTGTCTGTCGCCTATATTAACTAAATATATAAAGTATCATGAAAAAGATTTTGTTAAGTATTCTGTCTGTATTATTGTTTGCAGGCTTTTTGTCGGCTAAACAGCCGGATGCTCCTTTGAAGGTAATGACGTTCAATATTCGTATGGATACGAATGCTGACGGAGATAATCAGTGGAGTAACCGAAAGGATTTAGCAGCTAATCTGGTTGAATTTTATAATACGGATATCTTTGGAGCGCAGGAAGTATTGAATCACCAGCTTACGGATCTTTTGACACGTCTGCCGGAATATGCCTATGTCGGTGTTGGTAGGGAAGATGGAAAGACCAAAGGTGAATATGCTCCGATTATCTATAAAAAAGACCGTTTCGAACTTGAAGACAGTGGTAATTTCTGGTTGGCCGAAGATATGAATGCCGTAGGTAAAAAAGGCTGGGATGCAGCTTGCGAACGTGTTGCTACCTGGGGTATCTTTAAAGATAAAGAATCCGGGAAAAAGTTTTTCTTCCTGAACACTCATCTGGATCATATGGGAAAAGTAGCCCGCCATGAGGGAGCTTCTTTAGTGCTTGAAGAAGCACATAAGCTATCTAAAGGCTTACCGGTTATTGTTACAGGCGACTTTAATGCGACTCCGGATGATGATCCGATAAAAGTATTGACAGATAAAAGCGATCCGCGCCATGTGATCCATACCCGTGAAGTGGCAGATTTGAAATATGGCCCGGAATGGACTTTCCATGACTACGGACGTATTCCTCTTGAAAAGAGAGAATGGATCGACTATATTTTCATGAAAGGAGACATAAAGGTTTTGATTAACGGTGTGCTTACAGATACACTTAATCATCTGTATCCGTCCGATCATTGTCCGGTTATTGCAACTTTGGTAATTAAATAGAAAATATTGGTCTGTAATGGAATGCACTTCGGAGTAAATCTATTTATAACCTATTTTATATGTGTTTTATTTTGTTAATTATCGGAGGAATATTAGTTAATGACTAATTTGTGTTTGGTGTTTTTTTCTACAGTTTGTATCTTTGTATCGTTCTGAATGTAGATATACGTCTGAACAGAAAAAACCTTAGCCTAAAAGTCAGGATAATAAATATTAAACACAATAAGGTATTTTTTTTACATTGGTCTAAAGAATTGAGAATTAAAAACACAACTGGAAAAGGGTCGCCTGTGAAGGTGGCCCTTTTTATTTCCAATATATTTCATGGATACTTCTTATATCAGTATATTTGCGTTCGATTTGTTAAACATAAAACATAAAGAAAATGGAGAACAATAACAAACCTTCTAACGAGATACAGGTAGAACTGTCAGAAGAAATGGCACAGGGTACTTATGCAAACCTGGCAATTATTTCACATTCAACATCAGAGTTTATACTCGACTTTATCCGTGTGGTACCGGGAGCTCCGAAGGCACAGGTGAAAAGTCGTGTGATCCTGACTCCGGATAATGCAAAGCGCTTGTTTTTTGCATTGCAGGATAACCTGGCAAAATATGAAGAACAGTTGAAAGGAGGAAATAAGACGGCTAATTTTGAAGATTTTATTCCACCGATGGGAGGCGTTCAGGGGGAAGCCTGATTTATCGTGTTTTAAACTAAAAAGGGATCGTTTCAATTATCAGAAACGATCCCTTTTTAATTTTTTGAAGCTTGTGTGTGTTACTCCATCTTCTTGTTGATAACAATGTGACCGACGTAACCAAGGATGATAACTGCCAAACCTGCGATAAGGATAGTGTTGGTTACACCTCCGGTAATAGCCGGTACAGCAAGGATGATTACACCGATTAGGAGTACGATTACCCCAAGATTTTTGACTAATTCGCTCATGGTTATAGATGTTTTTATAATAATTTTCTTTTCTACCGCAAATAAAGTAATAATAACCCGATTGCAAAAATATTTTAGAATAAAAATAATGAATCCATCAAATTTAGCGGTTATATTTGTAGGATCAATACAGTTATATATGATACGAATACTTTACTTGGTTTATTTATGGCTGTTTTTTGTGCCTGTCTTTCTGGTGCTCACGATCGTTACAGCCTTAACTGTCATCGCTGGTTGTTTGCTGGGGGGAGAAAAGATTTTTGCTTATTATCCGGGTATGATCTGGTCCCGGCTGACATGTTATCTGGCACTCTGTCCCGTAAAAGTAAGAGGTCGGGAAAATATAGATCGTAAACAATCATACGTGTTTGTCTCAAACCATCAGGGGGCATTTGATATTTTTCTTATTTATGGTTTTCTGGGCGTCCCGATCAAGTGGGTGATGAAGGCTGGTATCGGAAAGATTCCTTTTGTGGGAGCCGCCTGTCGTGCTGCTGGTTTTATATTTGTGGATAATTCTACGCCTAAAGCAGCAGCCCGCAGTGTGCAGGAGGCGGAACGGTGTCTCAAAAACGGTGCCTCTGTTGTTGTCTTTCCGGAAGGTTCAAGGACCTATACCGGGAAAATGATCCGTTTTAAAAAAGGCGCTTACCAGATGGCTCTCGATCAACATTTGCCGATTGTGCCGATTACATTGAACGGACCTTTTGATGTTTTGCCGATCGGATCGCTGAATGTGCATCGGCATAAAATGGAGATGATCATTCATCCGGCTATTTCAACCGAAGATATGGACCCTTCCCATAAAGGGATGCAGCAATTTGCAGACCGGACGCAGGCGATCATTGCTTCTGCCTTATGGGAGAAGTATAAGTGAAATTAGTTCCATGCTTTCAATAAACCAGTCTTGGTTACACCCAGACTGAACCCGACACTCTTGCCCAGCATCGTTCCGGTATCGGCTGCAACTGATCCGGTAAACTGCCATCCTTTTAACCGGGGATGCGTGTAGTTGATATCGACCAGGCTGGAAGTTCCGTATTTCTTATTCAGGTATGGGATATAAGAGGTCCCCCAACCGTTCATTGCCGTGAATAATACGCGGTAGGACAGGAGTGCGTTAATATTGCCTTCTGCTCCGAAATGCCAGCTTTTAACACGGTTGTTCTCAAAGCCTAAAGTACCGTCTGTGTTATATTCCGGTGCGGGAATCAGCGGTGAACCTACTCCACGGTTAAAATAAGAAAAACCAGTCCGGTATTCTCCATTATTATAATAATCATCGTTTCCACCTCCGCGGCCGCCTTTCCATTTATCACGGTCGAATGTGATAAAGTGCATCGGTCCACTTTGATTCATTGTTACCAGATATTCGGCTACAATTTTATTTAGCCAGGGAATAGTCGGTAAATCGACTTGAATACCCCATAAGCCGTCCGTTTTATTGGCAAACTCCATCCCCGACTTATCATTGAAATAATGTTGATAATAAAAATGTCCTCCCCAGTCCTTTTGTGTGTAACTTAATTTGAAATCGTAAGAACCGTAATGGCTGCCCAGTACGTTGATCTGATCGGATGCTGTTGCGTCGTCGCCACCCTTTTGTCCGAAAACTACTCTTATGAAATCTTTAAAAGATTGTGGTTGCTTGCCGATTCTGGGATTAGTGGAAGTACCTCCCCATTGGGCAAAATGCTGAACACCGGCTGTGAAGGATAAAGGAAAATTATTTTCTGTGTCCTTAATGCGGAAGAAGAAGGATTTATGATGCCATAATACATTCTTCACGTAAGTCTGTTTCGAGTTGGCGAAATCTTTCAGGTAATCGGTATCGAATGACTTACCTACGGCAAAATCACCTCTCACCTGTAGCCACCCTTTAGTTAAGGGAACTAATGTAAATTCAGGCATACTGATATTAATTTCCGGGATAGGACGGGCATTAGCCGATTGAGTCATATCACCCGAACTCAGGTTACGGTCCCATAACGAATTATACCGTTCCTTACTTCCAATGCTGAGCAGCATGCTTCTGTATCCTATTTCCGCATAAGCCTGTTGAATGAAAACATTACGGTGGCGTGGTACGGCTGCAACGAGATCCAACCCTGCGCCCCAGTAGAACTTCGAACCGAAATGTTGGTTATGAAAAACTCCTGCATTCAAAAGCCCGTTTCCTGCATCCAACGGAACAACTCCATAGCGGTTGCTGACCATCCAGAACGGGGTGTTCGAACCGGTTGCTGCCGAACCGAACAGCTCGGCTTTATAAATTGTGGAATCTTGTATCTTGTTGATCTGGGAATAACTGCGAACAGAAATACTAAGCAAACTTATTCCTATTAATATAATATGTAAGGCTTTCATTTAATTTACTTTTTTGTCCGCAACAAAGGTAATGATAAATATAATGCTTCAAGAGACTCATTTAAAAAAGAAGCTTAAGCATTATAAAAATACAAATATAATTGTATCTTTGTTGTCACTGCTTGATTTACAACGTTTGATATGGATGATAAGCTACTTTTGTTTGAATTTCTTGATGCTGAAAAGTATAGAATTTCATTATCTTTGGGGGAATGTCAGTTAGATTCCAAACCTTTAGGGAGGAATGAGGCAGGCATAGTCTTCAAAGCGAGAATGAATGGAAAAGATGTTGCCTTGAAATTCTTTTTGTTTAATGGCGATGACTCAAGAAAAGGGAAGTGGTTAAATAAACTTAAAGCAAGATACCTGGAAATATCGCTTCTGGAGACAAGAAATAACATTGTCCAGTATGCCGACTTTGATATCGTAACTGTCGAAGGGGAGGAAATACCGGTCCTTGTGATGAAATTGTATAAATGTTCGTTGGAAGAATACCGGAGTATACTTTCGATGGATACTTTCTTGAAGCTGTTCCGTTTCCTGACGAACACCGTACAGTTCCTGCATAGCATGGGAATCAGCCATGGAGCTATAACTCCCCGTAATATCCTGGTGGACGATCATAATGATTTTGTCCTGACGGATGTCTCTATTCTGGAGAATAACGATGCCGGTTATTCAGATATCACCGCGATCGGAGAGGTACTGCAATGGTATGCTTTCGGAAATATCAGTAACGATGCTGGCATAAGCAAGGTTTTCCCGGCATTGAAACTGTATGACCAGATCGTGGAACGTTGTCTGACACAGGATAACAGCCGGCGCTTCCGTTCGGTGGATGAGATATTGGCTTTTGTAGAGATCCAGAAAGAACGTGATCCGAGTGAATTATTGAAAGAGTTCAGCCTGATCTGCCGGAAGAACTTTCCTAAGGAACTTCCCGAGTTTGTTCATTGTTCGGACCAGGCAAAGATCATAAAACTCTTTTCCGAGTTTGTCTCCAGAAAAGACTTCTTTGGCGGCAACCTGATCTATTTCACGGATGTGGAACGGAATGTCTTTTCTCCTCAGATATGCAAGAACGGATATATCAAGTTCGATAACTCAGCACAATATAAGGTGTTGGATATCTGGATTCACAGTGACAGCGATATGCGGAACGACTATATCCTGGTTCACCATTCGAACACACTGCCCGAAAAGGTAAACGGCAAGGATGTGTACCGCTGGGCCGTTTACGAAGAACGTACGCAGATCACCTGGGAGGAAGCGATGAACGGTTTCGCCGAAAGCGACGGGGATATTATCGCACTGGACCGGACTAAAATTGAGTTTTACAACCGCATCTCCCGTGAGGGGTATACTTTTATCGCGCTGAACCATCTGCATAGCCTGGCTTCTCCCGCCAATGCCGGGACGTTACGCGATTACTTTTTCCGTTTTAGCTTTAGTTATGTCAACCGTTACATTCTGGAAGATATGAATAACCAGATGAAGCAACATATCTCGGCTCTCGGAAGAAAATAATCAGAAGCCTTTCCGGTTCATCCAGTCGAAAACCGTCCGGTAGGTGTGGTCGCGGGGTTCTTTTTCGGAGAGTATCAGGTCATGGATGCCGTTCGGTATCGTGTCGCGGGTCACATACTCTCCCAGCTTCGGAGCATACTTCTGGATATCGTGTACATCCAGTACTATGTCGGAAGATAGATATTCGTTATGCCACTCTTTGGTCTCCGGATATGACTTGTCGGACGACATGACCAAAACCGGACAATCCAGGTGCAGGCCTTTCCTTACTTTTCGTTGCCCTTCTTGAATAGCCTTTATCCAGCTTGCCTTTTTAGGATGCCCGTTAATCATCTTCCAGTTTGTATCGTATTCCCATTCCCCTTTGAACTGCTTCAACAGGCTGTGTGCGTAAGATGCAATGCCATAGCCTTGTACGGTCAGGTTCGGCAAGAATCTCCCTATAAATGCCACAGCTGGAATAGCGACCTTTTCCATAAACCATCCGAAGTTCCAGTCGAGGAAAGGACTGTTCAATATCAACCCGTCGACTGGAAGGTTATCCTTTTTACTATTCAGGTATAATGGTGTGATCAATCCTCCCGTGGAATGGGCCATCAACAAGATCCTGTCATTCCCTTCCGAACGTATGGTTGCCAGTGCCGTATCAATATCCGCGAAATACTCCGTAAGGTTTTTGCAGAAAAACGGATTCTGGTTGGGGAGGATGGAACGCCCGTATTTTCGCAGGTCCATCGCATAGAAGTTGTAGCCGTGTGCATTCACGCTATCGCCCAGTTGCTTCTGAAAAAAGTAATCGTTGTAACCATGAATATACAGGACCGCCTGTTTTACATCGGGCAACTGGGGCTTCTTGACCAGCGTACAGACCACTTTCCCTTCGTAATCGTCAGGCATTTGAAAAGTACGACGCAGGTATCCGTCTCCCAGTACATCGGGTATATATTGGGCATACAGGCTGACTGCCAGCAGAATAAGTAAAGATGTAAAATAAAGTTTGCGTCTCATAATCGTTTTCCTTTTATAACCACGACGGGTATATCATTGTTCCGGTCGCAAAGGTAGGTAAACAATTAAAACGGAAGACATCGTATTTTAATCTTTTCTATATTACTATTTAGTTCTTTCCTCTTGTATTTTTATTCATTCCGGCATGCATAAATTGATTTTTAGCTTGCTCAAAAGAAATAGAATAAGGGAGAAAATACGAAAAGTCTATGACAAACAAGCTAAATAGTCATGTCTTTCCGGTTAGTTTGATTTATGCTGCTCTTTATTTCATTAAATAAAATAATTGTGTACTTTTAGGACTTCATTAATAACCAATAGAGGAAGATAGTTATGAGACGTTTTTATTCTTTGTTACTGATGGTGCTGTGTTGCGCCGGTTTGTTTGCCAAGACGAAGAAGGCAGTGTATATAATCATCGATGGGGTTCCTGCCGACCAGATCGAGAGACTGCATACTCCGGCGATTTTTGATATAGCGTCGAGGGGAGCCTATGGCAGGGCTTATACCGGAGGTGAGATAGGAGGATATTCCCAGACCGCTACGATATCGGCGATCGGATATACCAATTTGCTGACATCTACTTGGTTTAATAAGCATAATGTGGGCGGCAATTCGGACCTGAAACCTAATTATAACTACTGGACTATCTTCAGGATCGCGAAAGAACAACCCAAAGAGTATAAAACAGCCATTTATTCCAGCTGGACGGATAACCGTACCGTGTTGATCGGGGAGGGGAAGAAGGAAACAAACAATCTTAAAATAGATTATGTAAAAGACGGTTACGACCTGGATACAGTCCGTTTCCCTAAAAAGGAGAAGGATTTGCATATCTTCGATATAGATGAACAAATATCGAAGGATGCCGCAGAAGGTATTCGTAAAGAGGCACCCGACCTGAGCTGGGTTTATCTGTGGTACACCGACGACGCAGGGCATATTGCCGGAAACGGGGCTTTCTTCGACGAATATGTCCGGAAGGCCGACAATCAGGTTGCCCGTATCTGGGAAGCCGTCAAGTACCGCGAAGCAAACTTTGATGAAGAATGGATGGTTGTTGTTACCACCGATCACGGACGCGGAGAGAATGGTCACGGTCACGGGGGACAGTCCTGGCGCGAACGTACTACTTGGATTTCGACCAATATCCCTGTAAACAGTCATTTTACAAAAGGCTCCCTGGCTATCACGGATATCGCTCCTTCCATTTGCCGTTATATGGGATTTGAAATTCCGCAGGCTGTACTTTGGGAGCAGGACGGCATGCCGTTTATCGGGCAGACCGATATTTATGATTTGCAAACCCTGCCTTATGATAATACGGTGGAGTTGTCCTGGAAATCCTATACAGGAAATGCCCCGGTCACAGTCTATGCCGCTTCCGCTAATAAGTTCAGGGAAGGCGGAAAGGATGAGTGGACTAAGCTCGCGGAACTTCCGGCCGGCGTGAAAAGTTATACGGTCGATCTGCAGGTTTTACCGGCATCGCAGTTTTATAAGTTCGTTGTCGTGTCTCCGGGCAATCATCTGAACCGTTGGTTACAGAAATAAAAGAAATTATGTCGGTTGTTTTCTCCAGAGACTTTTTATAGTCAAGTTTCAGCCTTCATGTTCTTTTAATTACTTGATGTTTAGGAGTTTTGTGCTGAATGGTGGTGATAACATACCTTCCGGAGAAGATAGTGTTGTTCTTCCGAATGGGTAGGCATCCGTTGTTTGTTCGCTGCCAGCCTATTGAGAAAAACACAGGCATCGGTACAAAGAAAAGTGTATATTTGTTTATTGGCCTAAAGACAAGGATGTATTTCTTTTTACCGGATCTTTCAGTCTCTATCCATTGAAAATAAATCGGTAGTAGAGAACTGAAAGCTGAAAGGTGATTACAAAAAAGTTCTTATAGGTGGTCAAAAAAGAAGCTGTGTGACTGATAGCACTATAGTGTTGCCCCCATTAGCACTACTGTGCTATCATTGTTTAGACAGCTATGCTATGTCAGGGGAGACTATAGTGCTAGTTGGAATATATGTCATGTGGAAATAGATTTCATTTATATTATTAAAATAAAATATCATGAAAAAAACTCTTTGTGTATCAACTCTTTTATGTTTAGCCGGACAGCCGCTCGTGGCACAGGAACGTCCGAATGTTATTGTTTTTCTGGTCGATGATATGGGCCTTATGGATACTTCGCTTCCGTTTCTGACGGATGAGGCAGGTAATCCGGTCCGTTATCCGCTGAATGACTGGTATCAGACTCCGAATATGGAGCGTATGGCTCGTCAGGGAATTCGTTTTTCTACTTTCTATGCGCAAAGTGTCAGTTCTCCTTCCCGTGCATCTATCATGACCGGCCAGAACTCGACCCGACATAGAACGACCAACTGGATCAATTCTGAAACAAATAACAAAACACCTTTCGGGCCGACAGACTGGAACTGGAAAGGTATCTCGAAGAATGATGTAACATTGCCCCGTGTGCTGCACGATGCCGGATATAAAACGATCCATGTCGGCAAGGCTCATTTCAGTTGCCAGAACAGCGACGGTGAACTGCCTCAGAATATAGGTTTTGATGTGAATATTGCCGGTTCTTCCATCGGGCATCCGGGTAGTTATTACGGGGAGAACGGATACGGACATATCAAAGGACAGAAGGCTCGTGCCGTACCGGGATTAGAAAAGTATCATGGTACAGATACATTCCTGAGCGAAGCTCTGACATTGGAAGCCAATGAGCAGATCACTGAGGCTGTAGGGGAGAAGAAGCCTTTCTTCTTATATATGTCCCATTATGCTGTTCATTCTCCTTTTGAAGCAGATAAACGTTTTGCCGATCATTACCGTTATACGGGAAGGCCGAAAGTCGCGGCTGATTTTGCTACGTTGATCGAAGGAATGGATAAATCGCTGGGTGATATTATGGATCATCTAGAAGAATTAGGGATTGCCGAGAATACATTAATTATATTTCTGGGTGACAATGGTTCCGATGCCCCTTTGGGTGATGATAAAGGTTACACTTCTTCTGCTCCTTTGCGTGGAAAGAAAGGCTCTGAATTTGAAGGTGGTGTCCGCGTTCCGTTTATTGCCTGCTGGGGTAAGCCGGATATGAATAATCCGCTTCAAAAACAATTACCGATTGAAGTCGGTGGTGTCCAGTTACAGATGGGGACTGTTATGGATATTTATCCGACACTTGTTTCGTTGAGCGGAGCAAAAAATCCGAAGGACCATATTATCGATGGTGTCGACCTGCGGGACCAATTGGAAGGAAAGAGAAACAATAGCCGTCCGGAAACTGTGCTGATGCATTTCCCACATGAGCATCGGGGAAGTTACTTTACTACTTATATAGAAGGAGATTGGAAACTGATTTATTATTATAATCCGGAAAATCCGTCCGAACCCCGTTACCGTCTGTATAATCTAAAGAAAGATCCGGGCGAATCATTGGACGTGTCGGAAAGAAATCCAAAATTACTGGTCAAGATGGTAAAAGCAATGACGGCACAACTCGATGCCGAAGGTGCGCTTTATCCGGAAGATGCGAACGGAAATGTGCTGAGACCGGTTTATTAAAAGAGGAAGTAGCAGACGTTTAGAGTAAAAAATAACACGTAATGTGTTGTATACTCGGAAAAACTTCTTACCTTTGCCCCGCAAATTTTTAAGTACTAACAAATATAAAACAGCGTTTTATGAACAATTATGAAACCGTTTTCATTTTAACTCCCGTTTTGTCTGACGCACAGATGAAGGAAGCGGTAGAAAAAT
Source organism: Parabacteroides caeci (assembly GCF_023656795.1). Classification (NCBI taxonomy): domain Bacteria; kingdom Pseudomonadati; phylum Bacteroidota; class Bacteroidia; order Bacteroidales; family Tannerellaceae; genus Parabacteroides; species Parabacteroides caeci. Next base: position 26,480 of record NZ_JAMOKT010000042.1, on the reverse strand, counting down.
TCACGAACCTCCTGAAAGAACAGGGTGCTGAAATCGTGAACGAAGAAAATTGGGGATTGCGCAAATTAGCTTATCCTATCGACAAGAAAACAACAGGCTTCTATCAGCTGGTTGAATTCAAGGCAAATCCGGAAACTATCGCTACTTTGGAAGTTCACTTCCGTCGTGACGAACGTGTGATCCGCTTCCTGACTTTCCGCCAGGACAAATATGCAGCAGAATATGCCGCTAAGAGAAGAAATCTGAAATCATCAAAAGAAACAGTAAAGGAGAATTAATCATGGCAGCAACTCAATCAGAAATCAGATATTTAACTCCGCCTTCAGTAGACGTTAAGAAAAAGAAATATTGCCGTTTCAAAAAGAACGGTATCAAGTATATCGATTACAAAGATCCTGAATTCCTGAAGAAATTCCTGAACGAACAGGGTAAAATTCTTCCGCGTCGTATCACAGGTACTTCTTTGAAGTTCCAGCGTCGTATCGCTCAGGCTGTAAAAAGAGCTCGTCACCTGGCGTTGCTTCCTTACGTAACCGATTTAATGAAATAATAAAAAGAGAGGAGACAGAATATGCAAGTTATTTTGAAAGAAGATGTAATCAATTTAGGTTACAAAGACGATATCGTAACAGTAAAAGACGGTTACGGACGTAACTTTCTAATCCCCACGGGTAAGGCAGTAATCGCTTCTGAGTCTGCTAAGAAAGTATTAGCTGAAAACCTGAGACAGCGTGCTCACAAATTGGCTAAGATCAAAGAAGATGCTCAGGCATTGGCTGCAAAGTTGGAAGGCGTTGCATTGACTATCGGTGCAAAGACCAGCTCAACTGGTACAATCTTCGGTTCTGTTACAAATATCCAGGTTGCTGAAGCTTTGGCAAAAGCTGGTTTCGAAGTAGAACGTAAGATTATCTACATTAAGGATGCTGTTAAGGAAGTAGGTAACTACAAAGCAATCCTTAAACTTCACAAGGAAGTTTCTGTTGAAATTCCTTTCGAAGTGGTTTCTGAATAATTCAGTAAACGATATAAAGTTGAAAAGGGCAGTCCTTCGGGATTTGCCCTTTTGTGGTTTTATATAGTTGGGTGGACTACTTTTATATTGTATAAAGATTCATCTGGTTTTGTTCTGTTATCCTATGAGCCGGATACCGGAATGAACGACGTTAAACCGGCTATGACTAATTATTTATAGAAAAAGACTTCTCTTTATCAGTAAAAAAATGCTACATTTGCCCCGAATTTGCATAAAATCGTTTACTGTGGCTAGAATATCTTTTCTATATATTAATCTGTTGATGGCCTTGTTTTTGACTCTTCCTGTACTTCAGGCGAGAGAGAAGACTTTTACTGTCGTGATTGATGCCGGTCATGGAGGAAAGGACCCTGGGGCTCGCGGTACTGTTATTAATGAAAAAGCTATTAATCTTTCTGTGGCTTTAAAACTTGGGGATAAGATAGCCGCCGGTCATGACGATGTAAAAGTTATTTATACCCGTAAGACAGATCGTTTTATAGAACTGGATGAACGTGCGAATATAGCTAACCGTAATAAGGCGGATCTTTTTATATCCATCCATACGAACTCAGTCAAAAAAGGTAGCACTGCTCGTGGAACGGAAACTTATACGTTAGGTTTGGCTCGTACCGACGAAAACCTGGCTGTGGCTATGCGTGAAAACTCTGCTATTTTGCTGGAAGATGACTATCAGCAGAAGTATGAAGGTTTTGATCCGAATTCATCCGAATCCTATATTATTTTTGAGTTCATGCAGAACAAGCATATGGAGCAGAGCGTTAGTTTTGCTTCAGAGATACAAAAATGCTTTGTCTCGGCAAAACGGGCAGATAGAGGGGTAAGGCAAGCCGGTTTCCTGGTTTTGAGGAAGACTAGTATGCCAAGTGTTTTGGTCGAACTGGGGTATATTTCGAATCGGGATGAGGAGCGTTTTATGAAATCTTCGGATGGGCAAAACCGGTTGGCGAGTGCTTTGTATGACGCATTCAGCAGGTATAAGAAAGAATACGACAGAAAGCAGGGAGGGTTATCCGGATCTGTGCAGGGTATAACAAGCTCGGAGGTGTCTTATGTTGAATATGAAGCAACGGAAGAGGCTGTGCCTGCCGGTAGTGAAGAGGATATTCTGAATAAAAAGAAAAATGCTTCGGTTTCTTCACAAAAGAAACAAACTACTGCTGCGACTCGGACAAAATCGAATGCAACAGGGAAAATTGTCTATAAAGTGCAAATTCTTACCTCGGATAAAAAACTTTCTCCGGGGGCAAAAGTGTTTAAAGGATATAAGAATGTAGACTTCTTTGTGGAGAAAGGAATCTATAAATACACCTATGGCGAAACGACCGATTTCGATTCGATCAGGAAGTTGCGCCGACAGGCTGCTAAAGACTTTAAAGATGCTTTTATCGTAGCATTTAAAGATGGCAAAAAGGTAAAGTATTAAAAGAGAAACATATAATTTAAAAGGATGAAAAGTATATTGACCAAAGAGGCAAAGATTGGACTTGTAAGTATTATTAGTTTGGCGTTGCTGTATTTCGGGATTAATTATCTGAAAGGTATAAATTTATTTAAACCGGTAAATCATTATTTCGTTACATTTCATAATGTGAAGGATGTGACGGTATCCAGTCCTGTTTATATCGATGGTTTTAAAGTGGGATTGGTAAGGAGTATTGTTTATGATTATGAGAATACAGATAAAATAACGGTAGAGATCAGTTTGGATGATGAAATGAAACTTACGACGGGAAGTTACATTACGATTATAAAGACGCTTCTGAGTGGTGGCGAACTTCATATCCATCTGAATAAATATGTAAAGGATTATTTAAAGCCCGGGGCTACGATTGAAGGGAAGATGGAAGAGGATATGATGCAGTCTGTGCAGGAGAAGATTCTGCCGGGAGTGGAAGCCCTTTTACCTAAGCTGGATTCTATACTGGGCGGTTTGCAGGTACTGATCAATCATCCGGCTATCACGCAGTCTCTCGATCATATAGCGAGGACTACAGGTAACCTGGAGGCTTCTACTCGTCAGTTGAATACTATGCTGAGTAAAGACGTGCCGGGTATTATGTCTGATTTGAAAGTGATAACCGGTAATTTTAATGAAGTGAGCACCAGTTTAAAAGGTTTGGATCTGGCGACTACCGTCAATTCCATTAATGCGACTTTGGCAAATCTGCAACTGACAACAGATAAGTTGAACCAGAAGGATAATACATTAGGGTTGTTGCTGAATGACAGAAGTTTATATAATAATCTGGATAGTACGATGATAAATGCATCAAGGTTGTTACTGGATCTGAAGCAGAATCCGAAAAGATATGTTCATTTTTCTGTTTTTTAACCGAAAAGAATATTAAATCATCTAATCTTATTTAGAATTTTTCCAATTAAGGAAAAAACTGTCTAAACGTATTTTTAGAGATGCATAAGGTCTTTAGATAGAGGAAAATAACGTAGTCTACGGGCCTTTTTGCATGAGAAACAGTGGGATAGCGTAATAATTAAAAGTGTCCTAAAATAAAGGGCTCTTGGATGTATAAGTGTTTAAGTGTTTGTAAATCAGACTTGTTTTCTATAACTTGTTGACACTAAATGCTATATTAAACATTCAAAAGAACCAAATAATTCGGCACTTTTTTTTTCCGAATTAATTTCTAAACTTTGTAGTCGGAAAAATAAAAAAAGTATAGTTGGGAGAGTAATAAATCATGCAGACTGAATATCAGACATTGTGGAATAAATGCCTCGCTGTCATTAAAGACATCGTGCCGGAGGCCGCTTTTAACACATGGTTCATGCCGATCATACCTTTATCCTATGAGGATAATAAGTTTACGATCCAGGTGCCGAGCCAGTTCTTTTATGAGTACCTTGAGGAGAAATACGTAAATGTATTGAAAGTTACATTATATCGTGTAATAGGTCAGGGTACGATTCTTAACTACCGTGTTATGGTAGATAAGACGACTGGTGGTACCGTAGATTATCCGGCAGAGAATGGTTCGGTAGCAGTAAAGAAGATAACTCCCAAAGATGCGAATAAGGCTCCTAATCCATTTATACAGACTGCACCTCAGGATTTGGATCCGCAGTTAAATCCCAAGTATAACTTTGATAACTATTTTGAAGGAACCAGCAATAAATTAGTACGTACGGCAGGTGAGGCTGTTGCACAGAATCCTGGAAAGACGACGTTTAATCCATTGTTTATTTTCGGACCGTCAGGGGTTGGTAAAACACACTTGTGTCATGCCATAGGAACCCGTATCCGTGAACTTCATCCGGAAAAGAAGGTATTGTATGTTTCCTCCCATCTGTTCCGTGTTCAGTTTACTGATGCAATCCGTAAGAATACAACGAATGACTTTTTGAATTTTTACCAGAATATCGATGTTCTGCTATTGGATGATATCCAGGAATTGATCGGTATGGATAAGACTCAGAATACATTCTTCCATATATTCAATCATCTTCATCAGCTGGGAAAACAGTTGATCCTTACTTCGGATAAGGCACCTGTCGATTTGCAGGGAATGGAGGAGCGATTGATAACCCGTCTGAAATGGGGACTTACAGCTGAGTTGAGCCGTCCGGATCTTGATTTGAGAAAGAAGATCTTGAAGAATAAGATCAACCATGATGGTATTGTTATTCCGGATGAGGTATTCAACTTCATTGCGAATAATGTTACTGAAAATGTACGTGACCTGGAAGGTATCCTTGTTTCATTGATGGCGAATGCTGTTATTAATAATAAGGAAATAGATCTGCCTCTGACTAAACGTGTGGTAAGTCAGGCTGTCCGTCTGGAGAAAAAACAGCTCTCTGTTCAGATGATTCAGGAAATCGTATGTAATTATTTCAATCTGGATCAGGCGGTCATTCAGACACGTTCCAGAAAACGTGAGATTGTGCAGGCTCGTCAGATTACGATGTATCTTGCCAAAAAGTATACCGATTGTTCTTTTTCCCATATTGGGAAGATTGTAGGAAAGAAAGATCATGCCACAGTATTGCATGCCTGCAAAACAATCAAGGACCAGATGGAAACGAGCAAGTCTTTCCGTTCGTCTGTTGAAGAGATCGAGGTTAAATTAAGAAGTTGATAAATCATTTTATATAGGTGGAAAGGATGTCGTTTTATATGGCATCCTTTTTCTGTTTTGGGAAACATGGAAATGTTAGTGGTTTTCTTTTTGGAAAATATTTTTGGATTTGCGAAATGTTAATATGTTGATTTTCATATGTGGTATGAAATGAATTGGAAAACCTGATATTCTTTTCGATTTTAGTTGTTTAATAATTTGGTCAATAAATAAAGTATTCTTAAACTTGCACTATTATTAATACAGTAATTATCGTGAACCATAAAACTTACACATTCGATGAAGCGTTTAAGGCTTCACTGGACTACTTTACGGGCGACGAGCTTGCCGCTAAAGTATGGGTAAACAAGTATGCTTTGAAGGATGCATTCGGGAATATTTATGAGGAATCTCCCGTGGATATGCACCACCGTCTGGCAAGTGAAATTGCCCGTGTAGAGAAAAAGTATCCTAATCCTTTATCAGAGCAGGAGCTTTTTGACCTATTTGATCATTTCCGTTACATCGTTCCGCAAGGAAGTCCGATGACGGGGATTGGCAATGATTACCAGATTGCCTCACTCTCTAATTGTTTTGTTATAGGATTGGATGGAGAAGCCGATTCATATGGTGCAATTATCCGGATTGATGAAGAGCAGGTTCAGTTAATGAAGCGTCGCGGAGGTGTGGGACATGATTTGTCGCATATCCGTCCGAAAGGCTCTCCTGTTAAAAATTCAGCTCTTACATCTACTGGTTTGGTGCCGTTTATGGAGCGTTATTCTAATTCGACACGCGAAGTAGCACAAGACGGTCGTCGTGGGGCGCTGATGTTAAGTGTATCGATTAAGCATCCGGATTCGGAGTCCTTTATTGATGCAAAAATGACTGAGGGAAAAGTTACCGGGGCAAATGTTTCGGTGAAGATTGATGATGATTTTATGAATTCCGTTGTTAGCGGAACTTCATATAAACAGCAATATCCGATTGATTCAAATGAACCGACTACAGTAAAGGAAATCGATGCGGCTGCTTTGTGGAAGAAGATCATCCATAATGCATGGAAGTCGGCTGAACCCGGTGTTTTGTTCTGGGATACTATTTTGCGTGAATCTGTTCCTGATTCATATGCCGATCTGGGATTCCGTACGGTTTCAACCAATCCGTGTGGTGAAATACCTCTCTGTCCCTACGACAGTTGCCGTTTGCTGGCTATCAATCTTTATTCATATGTAGTAAATCCGTTTACAAAAGATGCTTACTTCGATTTTGATCTGTTCAAAAAACATGTAGCATTGGCACAACGTATCATGGATGATATTATCGATCTGGAATCAGAAAAGATCGAGAAGATCCTTGAAAAGATCGATTCTGACCCGGAATCAATGGAAGTGAAGGAAACGGAACGTCATTTGTGGGAAAAGATACAGAAGAAGACTCTGCAAGGCCGTCGTACCGGTGTGGGTATCACTGCTGAAGGCGATATGATTGCGGCTTTGGGACTTCGTTACGGAACGGATGAGGCAACAGAGTGTGCTGAAGAAATCCAGAAGACATTGGCTTTGGAGGCTTATCGTTCTTCCGTCATGATGGCTAAAGAGCGTGGCGCTTTCGAAATCTATGATTCGAAACGTGAGGAAAAGAATCCGTTTATCAACCGTTTGCGTGAAGCTGATCCGGGATTGTATGAAGATATGCTGAAGTACGGCCGTCGTAACATAGCTTGTCTGACTATTGCTCCGACAGGAACAACCAGTTTGATGACGCAGACAACTTCCGGTATCGAGCCGGTATTCCTTCCGGTGTACAGACGTCGTCGTAAGGTTAACCCGAATGATGCGGAAACGCGTGTCGATTTTGTGGATGAAACCGGCGACGCATTCGAAGAATATGTCGTATTCCATCATAAGTTTGTAACCTGGATGCAGGCTAACGGTTATTCCGTTATCAAGAAATATACCCAGGAAGAAATTGATGAGTTGGTAGCTAAATCACCTTATTATAAAGCTACTTCAAACGATGTAGACTGGTTGCAGAAAGTCCGGATGCAGGGACGTATCCAGAAATGGGTGGACCATTCTATCAGTGTAACTATCAACTTGCCGGCTGACGTATCGGAAGAATTAGTGGATTCTTTGTATGTTGAAGCATGGAAGTGCGGATGTAAAGGCTGTACGGTTTACCGTGACGGTTCCCGTTCAGGTGTACTGCTCTCGACAGAAAAGAAAAAAGAGAAGAAAGATGATTGTAATTGCATGCAACCGCCGGTGATTGTTTCCACCCGTCCGCGTGAACTGGAAGCTGATGTAGTGAAGTTCCAGAACAACCGCGAAAAGTGGATTGCTTTTGTCGGTTTGCTGAACGGTCGTCCGTATGAGATCTTTACCGGTCTTGCCGATGATGACGAAGGTATCATGTTGCCGAAGAATGTATCCAAAGGAACGATCATCAAGAGTTATGATGAAGACGGCAAGAAACATTATGATTTCCAGTTCAAGAACAAGCGTGGTTACAAGATGACTATCGAAGGTCTGGACGGAAAGTTTGATCCCGAATTCTGGAACTATGCGAAACTGATCTCCGGCGTATTGCGTTACGGCATGCCTATCGACCAGGTTATCAAGTTGGTTCAGGGAATGGAACTGAACAATGAATCGATCAATACCTGGAAGAATGGGGTTGAACGTGCATTGAAGAAGTATCTGCCGAATGGTACGGAAGTAAAAGGACAGGTGTGTCCGAACTGTGGTCTGGAAACCCTTATCTATCAGGAAGGGTGTCTGATCTGTACGAACTGTGGAGCTTCAAAGTGTGGATAAGCGTAACATAACAAATATTTTTATAGGAATGCGGGGATTTTCCCCGCATTTTTTATACCTTCGTCTCCGGAACTAAATTTGATACACATGAAAGTCACCTTTAATATAAACTTCCATACCGTTTGGGGACAGAAGTTATGTATAGTAGGGTCTATTCCGGAGCTTGGCTCATGGGAGCCTGCTTTGGCTAAAGAGATGAACTACAAAGGGGATGGAAACTGGCAGCTTGAGCTGGAGTTGGAACTTACATCGCCGCAACAGACCATAGAATACCGCTACTTTTTAAGTATAAACGATAAGCAGATATTTGAAGAGTGGGAGAAAAATCATCAGGTCACATTTGAAGGACATGCCAATCATTATACTTTATATGACTACTGGCAGATACGTCCGGCTAATCTGTCATTCTACTCGTCGGCTTTTACTAAAAGTCTGTTTGCACATCCCTGTAATACATACGAAAGAGTTGTTAAGAGCGGAAAGAAACTGACAATCAAGATATCGGCTCCCCGGGTGGAGAAATGGCAGAGTGTTGCCATCACCGGAAACCAGGAGTGTCTGGGAAACTGGCATCCGGATAAAGCGTTGATACTTAGTTGCGATACCTTTCCCGACTGGCATATCGACTTGGATGCCAATGATATCATTTATCCGTTGGAATATAAGTTCCTGGTATATGATAATGACAAACACCAACCATTATATTGGGAGGAAGACGAAAACAGGAAGCTGGACTTGCCTCCGCAGGATTTCGGAGAAACAGTAGTGGTCTCCGGTCTGTCTTTTCGTGATAACTTACCGTTGTGGCGGTGTGCTGGGACAGTTATCCCTGTATTCTCTTTGCGTTCGGAACAAGGATTCGGTGTCGGTGATTTGGGAGACCTCCGTATGTTGGTTGACTGGGCAAAGAAAACCCGTCAGCGCATTATCCAGGTGTTGCCAATGAATGACACGACTATGAGCCATACCCGGAGTGATTCTTATCCTTACAGTGCCATTTCTGTTTATGCGCTCCATCCGATGTATATCAGCTTGCCTTTGATGGGCGAATTGAAGGATGCGGACAGGGCTGCCTTCTACAAGGCAAAACAGGAAGAGTTGAATGCAAAGGATTTTGTCGATTATGAAGCGGCGGTAGGATATAAGCTGGCTTATTGCCGTGAGTTCTTTAGTCAGGAAGGAAAAGCCATTCTGTCGAGTCCGGAATACCGTGAGTTTTTTGAACAAAGCCAATCCTGGCTGATGCCTTATGCCGCTTACAGTTATCTGCGTGAGAAGTACCAGACTTCCGATTTTACGAAGTGGGATAAGAATGCAATCTATAATAAGTCTCAGATACGCGAACTTTGCTCGGAAGACAGTGACGCCTATCCGGAGATATCCTTTTATTATTTCCTGCAATATATATTACATACTCAATTCAAGTCGGTATCCGACTATGCCCGTAAGAATGGCATTGTCCTGAAAGGCGACCTCCCTATCGGAGTGAACCGTACCAGTATCGATGCCTGGACAGAACCACAGTATTTCAATATGAACGGCCAGGCAGGAGCTCCGCCCGACGACTTCTCTGTCAATGGGCAGAACTGGGGATTTCCGACTTATAACTGGGATATTATGGAGAAAGACCATTTTTCCTGGTGGAAGAAGCGTTTCCATAAGTTGAGCGACTATTTCGACTGTTTCCGTATCGACCATATCTTAGGCTTTTTCCGTATTTGGGAAGTCCCGTTGGATTATATACAAGGTCTTTGCGGACATTTTAATCCGGCTTTGCCTTTTACCCGGGAAGAGATTGAACAGTACGGATTAACTTTCAATGAAGCACGTTTTACTACACCGCATATTAACAGAAAGTTCCTGTCCGAGTTGTTCGGCGATTTGGCAGAGGAGGTAGAAGGTACTTATTTGGCACAGTCTTCATCCAATCATTTCGTCCTGAAATCATTCTGTGATACGCAGCGGAAGATAGAAGCCATATTCGGTGGGAAAACAGACGAAGTCTCTTTACGCATAAAAGACGGATTGTTTGCCATAGCTAATGAGGTACTGTTTTTGCGTGACCCACAGGAAAAGGAAAAATTCCATCCGCGTATTTCAGCCAGCCATTCCTATATATACAGTGAATTGAATACATCCGAAAAGTATGCCTTCGACCAACTGTATTGGGATTTCTTCTATCATCGGCATAACGACTTTTGGAAGGCACAGGCATTCAAGCGGCTGACTCCTTTGGTGGGTAGTACCAACATGCTGGTGTGCGGGGAAGACCTCGGGATGATTCCTGAATCGGTGCCTGATGTAATGAATAAGTTACAGATTCTGAGCCTGGAGATTGAACGGATGCCAAAGACTCCTCAGCGGGAGTTTTCCGATTTGTTCAGTCTGCCGTATAATTCTGTTTGCACTACATCGACCCATGATATGTCACCGCTCCGCAATTGGTGGAAGGAAGACCGCGAAAAGATACAGCGCTATTATAATAATGTATTGCATTATGAAGGGCAGGCTCCCGGGGAATGTTCGTCGGAAATTGCCGTCCGGATTATAACAAACCATCTGGCAACAAATTCTATGCTGACCATTATTCCTTTACAGGACTGGTTTGCTATCGACGATACAGTGAAGAGGAAAGATATCGAAGCCGAACGAATCAATGTCCCGGCCAACTCAAACCATTATTGGTGCTACCGGATGCATATACCATTGGAAAGGCTGTTGATGAAAGATGAGTTTAATGATAAGGTTGCGCAACTGATTGTCGCTTCAGGAAGAAAATAAGTAATAGTATATAAAATTAAAAAGCCCGGTAAATTTACTGGGCTTTTGTTTTCTTCGTCATATCGGATGACATGTTGCAAACACCGTTGAAACGGGCATTCGGCTCTATTTCCAGCGATTGGGTAAACACGTCTCCTTTAATATTAGCGGTAGCTTTCAGTACCAGTTTTTCGGTGACACGTACGGAACCTTCCACTTCGCCCAGGACTTCGGCATTGGTAGAAATAATGTTGCCTACTACACGTCCTTTGGGACCGACTACGATTTTTCCACTGCAATTGATGTCGCCATCTACCTGTCCGTCTAATCTGAAATCAGTTTCTGTAATAATATTACCTTTTACGTTTGTTCCGGCGGCGAGGGTATTATGTAGGCCACCGGCAGAGTTTTCATCTTTTTGTTTTATTCCCATCATAAATAGTTTGTTTGCTTAATCGCAAATATAGACTATTTTTTTGCAGAAAGGTTTACTTTATCTACTTTTACAGATAAAATAACGAAAAATGACAGTACAAATAGAACTGGAAACCATGAAATTTTACGCCTGTCATGGGGTCTCTCCGCAGGAGACACGTGTCGGCAATACGTTTGTGGTAAACCTTGTATTAACGGCTCCCCTTGAAAAGGCGGTAGCCAGCGATGACCTGGAAGATACGATAAATTATGCCGTTGTCTACGAAGTCGTAAAGCGTGAAATGGCTATCCCTTCCAAATTACTGGAACATGCGGCGGGACGTATCCTGGCAGCCTTGAAGGATACTTTTCCGCAACTTCTGGCTATCGAACTGAAACTCTCCAAGTTGAACCCGCCTTTTGGGGGCGATGTTTACAGCGCCTCTGTAATTCTAAGGGAGAGCTACGGTTAGTATTTGGATAACTTTCTCTATCTTTGCATTATTAAAGCACAAATAAACAAAACACCATGGCATTTACCAACAACGTAATGATTGTCCGCCACGGATTGATGGCGAAGTTAGTTAAACTTTGGAAGGAAAATCGTCTGCTCGACGAGATTGACCGTTTGCCCATAGAGTTGAGTCCCCGTAAATCGAAAGTAATAGGCCGTTGCTGCGTACATAAAGAACGTGCCGTATGGAAATACAAGACACTTCCTCTTCTGGGATTTGATATGCAGGACGAAGTTGACGAACTGACACCGCTCTCCGAGTACGCTAAACGGGCGCTGCTCCGTCCGGAAAACAAGAAAGAGAACCTGATGTGCGTTGTGGATGAAGCGTGTTCCTCCTGTGTACAGGTAAACTATGAAATTACGAACCTCTGCCGTGGTTGTGTGGCGCGTAGTTGTTATATGAACTGTCCGAAAGACGCCATCCAGTTCAAGAAGAACGGACAGGCGCGGATTGACCATGACACTTGTATCAGTTGCGGCAAATGCCACCAGAACTGTCCTTACCATGCAATTGTTTATATACCGATTCCTTGTGAAGAAGTTTGCCCGGTTAAGGCTATCAGCAAAGATGAATACGGCGTGGAGCATATCGATGAATCGAAATGTATCTACTGCGGTAAATGTATCAATGCCTGTCCTTTCGGTGCTATCTTCGAAATCTCACAAGTGTTTGATATCCTGCAACGTTTGCGTAATAAGGAGAAGATGGTTGCCATTGTGGCACCTTCCATCCTGGCACAATTCAGTGCACCGGTGGAAAGTGTGTACGGAGCGATTAAGGCAATGGGATTTGAGGAGATTGTGGAAGTCGCCCAGGGAGCGATGGAAACGACCCGCCGGGAAGCGGAAGAACTGAAGGAAAAGCTGGAAGAGGGACAACCGTTCATGACGACCAGCTGTTGCCCGTCGTATGTCCAGCTGGCAGAGAAACATATTCCGGACCTGAAGAAATATATCTCTTCAACCGGTTCCCCGATGTATTATACGGCCCGTCTCGTGAAAGAAAAACATCCGGACGCCAAAGTCGTTTTCATCGGCCCGTGCGTTGCTAAACGTAAAGAAGTAAAGATGGACCCGGCAGTCGACTTTACGCTGACTTTCGAGGAAATCGGTTCGGTGCTGGAAGGCCTGGGTATAAAGGTGGAAGAAGCGAAACCGTTCTCCGTCCTTTATAATTCCGTGCGTGAAGCACATGGCTTTGCCCAGAGCGGCGGTGTGATAAATGCCGTGAAAGTCTATCTGAAAGAAGAACAGGTAAATGCCGTACAGGTAGCCAACCTGACAAAGAAGAACGTTGCCCTGCTTCGTGCTTATGCCAAGACGGGAAAGGCTCCGGCACAGTTTATCGAAGTGATGGCCTGCGAAGGCGGGTGTGTAACCGGTCCTTGTATCCATGCCGATAAAGTAACCGGACAGAAACAGCTGATTAAGGAACTTACTAAATTCTGAACAACAATGACAAAGAAAATCTTATTATCATTCTCATTGGCCGGTGCGATGCTGTTGACTGCATGCGGCCACAGGGAATTACCGGCGATGGGAGATTATTCCGTGCAGGTATTTCACGACACTCCGGTGAAGTTCGCACCGGACCAGTATGCCGGTTACAGTGAACCGGGAGCAGACAGTATCTACCATCTGGTAAACGGACGTATCATCCTGAAGAAGGTTACATTGCCCGACTATAAACGCAATGTCTCCGTGAACCTGAAAGTGACAATCGCCTCCAACGGTGACCGTTGGGATAAGTCCGGTTCCTGCTTCATCCTCCCCAAAGAATCGGCTATCAATCTGCTGAACATAGCAAAAGGAGAGAAGCAATTTCCCGCAGTAGACAGTACGAAATTGGAAAACTTGATTGGTATTGTTTCCGGTGAGGGGTATGAACCGACTGTCGAACTGATGCGTTTTATGACCCCGTTCGGTGTTGGTCATTACAGCAGTGCAGACGATAGCCTGAGTAGCAAACGCAAGCCTGTTTATATCGACCAGTGGGCCGACAGTGTGAGCTGGGAGCAGAATATCACCGACCTGTATCCTTTGCTGGAAGGCGGGGCTTATGTGGGTGTCTTTATCGATACCTGGACTCCCGAAGGATATATTGCCAGTGTTACCATTGATGTGGACGAATCGGATATAACCTGTGACGCGTTGCCTAAAAGACATGTGGAACCGTTGATGAATACAGTTTACTATATCGGTCAGTCTTATCCTGATATTTTTGCCCGTAAAGATGTGTCGACCGGCTTTACCGTTCCGGAAGGAGCAAAGAACGTGCGTCTGAAATATATCGTTACCGGACATGGCGGTCATAGTGGAGGTGACGAGTTTGTACAGAAGCGCAATATCATTTCTGTGGATGGCAAGGAAGTGCTGAACTTTATCCCGTGGCGTAATGACTGTGCTTCTTTCCGCCGTTTCAATCCGGCAACGGGCGTATGGCTGGAGAAACGTTTGGCCTCTTATATCGGAGAGAAAGGATATGCAGAGAAAGAAGTGGAAGAACCTGTCGCTTCTTCCGATTTTTCCCGTTCCAACTGGTGTCCGGGTTCCGATGTGATGCCTGAGGAGGTCGAATTGACCGATATCCAACCGGGCGAACATGCATTTACCGTAAGCATCCCCGAAGCTCAGGAGATAGATGGCAATAAACTGAATCATTGGTTGGTGTCTGCTTATTTGGTTTGGGATGAATAGTGGAAAGATTTGAGCTATCCAATAAGACTTGGCTATTACAGGTTTATTTGCCGTCTGCTTTAGCTGACGGACTAGTAAAGGAACTCTCTTTTTGGACTTTAGTCCCATTTCTTACAGGTTTCTATCTAAGAGAAATGTGGCTGAAGCCAAAAAAGAGAAACAGCTTGTAAACCGTCAGCTAAAGCAGACGGCAAATGAACCTGTAACAGATAAGCCACATTGATAAGAGGGCTCATATTTGTCAATCACAGAACCAACTGTCAACTTCAGAAACGTTTCATTAAATCATTATTATTATGGATACACTATTACCTTTTGCCCTTTTGTGCTTCACTTCTTTCTTTACCCTGACAAACCCGTTGGGCACTATGCCGGTTTTCCTGACGATGACTAACGGGATGAGTGACGATGAGCGTAAAACCATTGTGCGCCGTGCCACCATCGTATCCTTTATCACGTTGATGGTTTTCACTTTCTCGGGGCAGTTCCTGTTCAAGTTCTTCGGTATCTCTACAAACGGTTTCCGTATTGCCGGCGGTATTATTATCTTTACCATCGGATTCGACATGCTTCAGGCACGTTATTCCAAGGCAAAACTGAAGGATGAAGAGGTAAAGACGTATGTAAACGATATCTCCGTCACCCCGCTCGCCATTCCGATGCTTTGTGGTCCCGGTGCGATTGCCAACGGTATCATGCTGATGGAAGATGCGGATACGTTGATAAAGAAAATCCTGCTGGTGAGTGTGATAGCATCTGTCTATTTTATCACTTTCCTGATACTCCGTGCTTCCACCCGGCTGAACAAATATATGGGTGAGACGGGTAATAACGTGATGATGCGTCTGATGGGACTTATCCTGATGGTTATTGCCGTGGAATGTTTTGTAAGCGGTTTCAAACCAATAATGATTGATATATTGCAACAAGCTAATTTATAATGGAAGGAATACAGGTGATTGGCTTCGATGCCGATGATACGCTTTGGGTAAACGAAACTTATTTTCTGGAGACAGAGCAGAAGCTCCGCCTTTTGCTTGCTCCCTATGTAGATGGCGAAACTGTCTCGGCTGAACTGTTCCGCACGGAAAGTCGCAACATGCCTCTTTACGGTTACGGGGTAAAGGCTTATATCTTGTCTGTCCTGGAAACGGCTATCCGTATCACCGGCGGTAAAGTCCCGGCAAGCGTACTGGAGCAAATCCTGGCCCTGGGAAAGGAACAACTCACCAAGCCGGTAGAACTGCTGGATGGAGTGGAGGAGACACTGAATGCGTTGGTTGGCCGTTACCGTCTGATTGTTGTGACCAAAGGCGACCTGCTCGACCAGGAGCAGAAACTGCGCCGCTCGGGTATCGAGCATCTTTTCCATCACGTCGAGATAATGAGCGACAAGACCGACCGTGAATACCGTCTGCTGTTGAAGCATTTGGATATTCGTCCCGAAGAATTTCTGATGATTGGTAACTCTGTTCGTTCCGATATCCTCCCGCCTTTGGAACTTGGCAGTTATGCCGTTCATATCCCTTACCACACCACCTGGGAACATGAAAAGGTGGATGAGCCTGTCGTAAACCCGCGGTTCTTTACTGTCGATTCGTTGTGGGATATTATCTCTCTGCTTCCTTAAACCGGTTCATTACAGGTTTTATCCTTTGGGGTCCTGACAATTAATCCTTTTTGTTATGACTTTTAAATATGTAATATATACGTTGCAAATATGTAAGGCTAGACTTTTGGAAATGTAAAGCATGTCTTACATATATGTATACTTAATCTTTCTTTTCTAAAAGTCCTGACAAAAAAGGTTAGATATCATATCCTTTCCACTTAGATATTATGAAGAAAGTACTTAAAGGTCGGAGTATTTCTTTTTCCCTTTCAAATAGAAAGCGAGGATTAGGCTGCTGCGCATCAGCTCCGGGATAATCGGAAGGGTTGTCTTTGCCAGGTTCTCCCTGCGTTTCTCTTCATATTTCGGTTTCATATCGAAAAAGGCTTTGCGGGCCTCATATACAGCCTTGGCATTTTGAATATGGCCGCATAACAGAAATTTCGTAGCAGCTATATAATCCAACCAGAAGCGGGCACGCATTACAGGCTTCAGGTCTTTTTCGGGAAGGTTCTTGTAAAGCATCAGCAGGTTATTGCGGAAGTTGAGGAAAGTCTTGCGGGGACTCTCCACCTGCAAAGTCGCCCCTCCGACATGATAAACGACCGATTGGGGCGTACATACCAGCCGATACCCCCGTGAACGTAACCGCCAGCACATATCTATCTCCTCCTGATGGGCAAAGAAACCGGCATCGAGGCCGCCTACTTCCTTATAGACGGCGGTACGGATAAACAGGCAGGCCCCTGTTGCCCAGAGGATATCGGCAGGCGTGTCATATTGGGCTTCGTCTTTTTCTACGACATGCAGCATGCGTCCCCGGCAATAAGGATACCCGTAAATGTCCATATAACCGCCGGCAGCTCCGGCATATTCGAAATATTCCTTGTTGCGCTGTGCCCGTATCTTGGGTTGGGCGGCGGCGATGGTGGCATCGGCCTCAAGGGCTGCCAATGGTGCGTCGAGCCAGCCGGGGGTTACTTCGACATCACTGTTCAGCAGGACGGTATATTCGTTGTCGAGTTGTTTGAATGCCTGGTTGTATCCTTCGGCGAAACCGTAGTTCTTATCCAGCCGGATAATGCGGACGGAAGGGAACTTTTTCTGCAACAGGGCTATCGAGTTGTCGGTAGAACCATTATCGGCCACGACTACTTCCGTCCTTTCTGCCGGACTGTATGCTATTACAGACGGGAGAAATTCTTCCATCAGCTTCGCACCGTTCCAGTTAAGGATGACGATGGCTACTTTTTTAGTTGACAGATGGGGGGAGGAAGTCGTATTATTTGTCATGATATATTTATTATAGTGACTGGTTGTAACTGTTTCCCCTCTCGAGAGGGGAGGGGATTATTCCCGTTTATATTTCCAACGTTTATGTGTCCAGAGCCAATAAGCTGGATTGCGGAGAATCATCTTTTCCGTCATGCGGGCGTATGATTCGGTAATCTCGTTCTCGGCAGTCTGTTTGGCATGGGCGGTCATCAGCTTCATTTCGACTGTATAGTAGCCGCGTTTCACTTTCTGTACATCCAGGAAGATGACCGGCAAATCCAGTTTACGGGCGATACGTTCCGCACCGTTCAGCATAGCGGTATCCTGGTTCAGGAAGGTTGTCCAGTAATGCAGGTTTGCCTTGCTGGGTGTCTGGTCGGCTATGAAGATAACGATGTTGTTGTTGCCTTCTTTCTTCAACGTCATCATGTCGCGTACCGTGTCGTTCTTCTTCATTCCATAAGAACCGAAGCGGGTGCGCAGATAAATGAACAGGCGGTCGACAGCTTTGTTATTTAACGGTCGGTAGATTTGCCACAGGCATGAATCGGTATATACCAGGCTGGAGGCGCTGAACCATTCCCAGTTGCCGTAATGGCCCATCAGCATCATCACTGTTTTTTGTCCTTCTGCCTGCAAACGGGTTGCCACTTCGGGATTCTTGATATGGGCACGGCGCAATACTTCTTCGGGAGAGATATGCGCCAGTTTGATTGTCTCGACGATATAGTCGGCAAAATGATGGTAAAAGGCCCTTTCCAACCGGCGTAATTCTATTTCCGATTTCTCGGGGAAAGAGGCTTCCAGGTTGCGGCGCACTACTTTTATCCTGTAACGAATCACCCAATAGATTAGTACATACAGGATATCGGACAGTACATACAGTACCGACATCGGTAAAAATGCATGCAGCTTGGCCCATGCAAAGATTAATCCGTATTGAATTTTATTCCACATATCAACCGATAGTTACTAATTCACAATTTAATGCAGTACGGTCTTCGTTCCATCCGGTCAGCGTCACCCGTCGGGTTTCGTTTACCAGCGAACTGTTGTAAGGTATCTCGACTTTAATATAATTCTCTGTGAAACCGTGCATCCGGCCGTCTTTGCGTGTATGTTCGAATAAAACTTCCGCCTGACTGCCGATATGGGCGTCGTAGAAAGCATGAAGTTTCCTATCGGAAATATCCAGCAGTTGCTGGCTGCGGGCATGTTTTACTTTCGGGTCGACCGAATGGGCAATCTTCAACGCCTGTGTTCCCGGACGTTCCGAATAGCTGAATACATGCAGCTGGCTGATGTCCAGGCTGTCGATGAAGTTGCGGGCATCTTCGAAGAACTCGTCCGTTTCGCCGCGTGTCCCGACAATCACGTCCACCCCGATAAAGGAGTGGGGCATGATTTCTTTAATCTTCTCGATCTTATGACGGAAAAGGGCCGTGTCGTAACGGCGGCGCATCAGTTTCAGCACCTCGTCGCTTCCGCTCTGTAAAGGGATATGGAAGTGAGGGGCGAACCGTTTGCTGGAGGCTACGAAGTCGATAGCCTCGTCCGTAATGAGGTTCGGCTCGATGGAAGAAATACGGTAACGCACGATACCTTCCACTTCGTCGAGTGCACGAATCAGGTCGATGAAAGTCTCGCCCGTCGACTTGCCGAAGTCGCCGATATTGACTCCGGTCAGCACGATTTCTTTTCCACCTTTGGCAGCTACCTCCCGTGCTTGCTCCACCATACTGGCGATTGTGCCGTTGCGGCTTCGTCCGCGGGCAAAAGGAATGGTACAATAGGAGCAGAAGTAATCGCATCCGTCCTGTACTTTCAGGAAATGACGCGTACGGTCGTCTGCCGAACAGGAAGGGGAGAAGGTCCGTATATCTTTAGTTTGTGAGGCAACGACTGCGCCGCCTTCTTCTTTCTTTTTCAGGTCATCCAGATACATTAATATATCCAGTTTTTGCTCTGCGCCCAAAACCAGGTCGACCCCCTCGATATGGGCCACCTCTTCCGGTTTGAGCTGCGCGTAACAGCCGGTCACAACAATAAAGGCTCCCGGATGCTGTTTGCTGATGCGACGGATGGCCTGGCGACATTTCTTATCGGCCAGTTCCGTTACCGAGCAGGTGTTTACGACACAGATGTCTGCTTTTTCACCCGCACGGGCTTTACGTACGCCCTGCTCTGCCAATACCTTCCCGATGGTGGAGGTCTCTGCGAAGTTGAGCTTACAGCCCAGGGTATAATAAGCAGCTATTTTATTTTCAAATACGGTTTTGTCTATCATTGCGATTGAATTATCGCGCAAATGTAATTAAAATTATTGACATGTAGATTGTTGGTGTTTTCTGTGGTTTCAGTAATCTCGTTATTTCTCCTTTCCCTTTACAGTTAGAAGGAGAACATTGTGTTTGTGAAGATTAAAGGTATGGATGACTTACTGTTTTATTGCCCTTTCTTTGTGAATAAGAAACAGGAAGAAATAGATTGAGTTGTTTATTCGCCAGAAAGTACGTATATTTCGTACGATTTATTCGTGCAAACGTGAGGTCGTTCGTAATTAGTATTCATAACAAATAGAAAGAAATGAAGAAACTAAATGTAAATCTGGCAATTATCCTCTTTTTCATAGGGGGATGCACTGGTTGCCAACAGTCCGGTTCCCAAAATGACGAGATTATCAGTGTCGATGTTACTGCCAGCTATCCTGAAAAGGAACTGATTCTCCAGGATATAATGGATGTGGAATACGTTCCGCTGGAAACCACTGACGAGTTTATCACTCATGGTATTGTGGAAGCTGTCGGTGAGGAATTCTTGCTGGTAAGAAACCGGAACGATGGAAATATCTTTGTCTTTGACAGGAAAACCGGTAAGGGCCTGCGAAAGATAAACCGTCTGGGGCAAGGTGCTGAGGAATATTCCGGTATTTCAGGAATTATTCTGGATGAAGATAATAACGAATTGTTTGTCGTAGACTATACTAAGAATATATTGGCATATGACTTATCCGGAAACTTTAAAAGAAGTTTCAAATTTGCAGATAACAGTTATTATGATGATGTATTCAATTATGACCGGGATCATCTGATTACTTATAAGAAATACTACGGAACGCCGGAAGAAAACAGGCAGGCATGCCATATACTGTTTTCAAAGCAGGACGGAAGTGTCACCCGGGAAATACCAATTCCCTTTAAAGAGATGAAGACACCGGTTGTGATGAAAGATGAATTGGTTGTAACGCCTGAGTTTCATATGACATTTCCAGCCAAGGATCATTGGGTGCTTGTGAATACATCTTCCGATACTGTGTACAACTATTTGTCGAAGGGCAATCTAACTCCTTCTATTGTCAGGACTCCCACCATACAATCCATGGAAGTAGAAGTCTTTCTTTTCCCAACCATTATCACCGACCGCTATTATTTCATGCGGACTATGAAGAAAGAATTGGATTATAAAACGTTTAAAGGATTCCCCGGTACCGATTTGGTATATGACAAGCAGGAAAAAGCAATCTTCAACTATACTATATGTAATGCTGATTACTCGAATAAAAAACAGGTCTCTTTCTTTTCGAAGCCTAAAAATCAAGAAATACCGGTCAGTCTATCTTTAGAAGCCTCTGACCTTACGGAGGCTTATGAAAAAGGACAGCTGAAAGGCCGGTTGAAAGAAATTGCAGCAACCTTGGATGAGGAAGCGAATCCGGTGATTATGCTGATAAAGCATAAGAAATAAAGAAATCAAACAGAGGCTGAGTTTGACCGGATAAGGGTTAAACTCAGCCTGTCTGTTGTGTATCTGCCGGATAGTCTGTATTTTTGCACAAAATATAAGCATCTGTGCTATGATACAAGAAAACTTCATTAAGATATACGAAAACAGTTTCAAGGAAAACTGGTCGTTACCCGCACTGACAGATTACAGCAAGAACGTCACTTTTACATTCGAGGATGTAGCGAAGGAAATAGCCCGTATCCATATCCTGTTTGAGGAATGTCAGATACGCCGGGGAGATAAAATCGCTCTGATCGGTAAAGACAGTGCCCGCTGGTGTATTGTCTATATGGCGGCTGTTACGTATGGTGCAATCATAGTGCCCATCTTGCAAGATTTCAACCCGAACGACGTACATCATATTATCAATCATTCCGAATCGGTCTTCCTGTTCGTCAGCGACCGTATCTGGGATTCGCTGGAAGAGGATAAGATAGAAGAGATACGCGGTGTGTTCTCTCTTTCCGATTTCCGTTGCCTGCATCAGCGTGACGGCGAAAGCATTCAGAAATTGATGAAGTCGATGGATGAGAAGATGGCGGAAAAGTATCCGAAAGGATTCAGCAAGAACGATATAAAATATGCCGAACTGGATAACGATAAGGTTGTCCTGCTGAACTATACTTCCGGTACGACCGGTTTCAGTAAAGGCGTTATGCTGACCGGAAATAATCTGGCGGGAAATGTAACTTATGCCAAGACCCTCGATTTGATGTATCGTGGCGACCGCGAATTATGCTTCCTGCCGTTGGCACATGCCTATAGTTGTGCTTTCAACTTTCTCGTACCGATGGCGGTGGGTGCCCATGTCTATATGTTGGGGAAAGTCCCTTCTCCGAAAATCTTGCTGAAAGCATTTGAAGAGGTGAAGCCGAACCTGATTCTCACCGTTCCGTTGATTCTGGAAAAGATATACAAAAAGATGATTCTTCCGCAGTTGAGTAAAACAACGATGAAACTGGCGTTGAATATTCCTTTGCTGGATTCGCGCATCTATGCCCAGATTCGTAAACATCTGGTGGATGCTATGGGAGGACGCTTCCGTGAAGTGATTGTCGGTGGAGCAGCTATGAACCAGGAAGTGAGCGATTTCCTGTATAAAATCAAATTCCCGTTTACTATCGGTTACGGAATGACCGAATGTGGGCCGCTGATTAGCTACGACCACAATTATGAATATGTGCCCGGTTCCTGCGGACAAGTCCTGAAAGGAATCATGGAAGTACGTATCGATTCTGATGACCCCTATAATAAGGTAGGGGAAATCCAGGTCCGGGGTGAGAATGTAATGAAAGGCTATTATAAGAATGAAGAAGCGACAAAGAATGCTTTTACCGAAGACGGCTGGCTTCATACCGGCGACCTGGGAACGATTGATGCGGATAACCGTATCTTTATCCGGGGCCGTAGCAAGACAATGATTCTGGGTGCAAGTGGACAGAATATCTATCCGGAAGAGATTGAGTCGAAAATCAATAACCTGCCTTTCGTCATGGAAAGTATCGTTATCGAGAAAAACGGCAAGCTGGTAGCTTTGGTCTATCCAGATTACGACACGGTAGACGGTACCGGAATATCCCATACCGACCTGCCGGTCATTATGGAACAGAACCGGGTTGAGTTAAATAAGCAGCTGGCTTCCTATGAAGTTGTTTCAGAAATACAATTATACCCGACAGAGTTTGAAAAAACACCGAAGAAGAGTATCAAGAGGTATTTGTACAGCAACTATTGATAGGTATTCATGTCTTGATTAACAGTCTATTACGCTTGTTGCGAAAAATAATTGAAAAAAAAGCATCTTATGTTGTACAACATATATAATTAATACATACATTTGCATCGTTTTACAACAACAAGAAGATATTATAGACCGTTTAAATTAAAGACAAAATGAAAAAGTTAGTTGCATTTGCTGCTATCGTTGCAGCCGTTTCTTTCACATCATGTGGTAACAAATCTGCAGAATCAAATGCTGAAGTAGCTGAAACAGAAACTACAGTAGAAGAAACTACTCCTGCAGTTGTTGAAGAAGAAACAGTAACAGAAGAAGTTGCTCCTGCTGAAGGTGATTCAACTGCTGTTGCTACTGAAACAGAAGCTGCTCCTGCTGAATAATATTCAGTAATCAGTTAAAAGGACAGTCTGTATGCTCAAACATACAGACTTTTTTTGTTTATAACGGTATTCAATATGAAAAGAAATCGAATCATTATCCCAGTTGTCGCATTGTTGAGTCATACGATGTATGCCCAGACCCCGGTTGACATGAATTTGCAGTTGCAGAATGTGGAAATACAGGGTAAACGTATTGCCGGTCTCAATGGCGGTGAGGTTAAACGTCTTCAGGTAGACAAGAACCTGAGCAGTATGACGGGCACGGTATCCGAAGCCTTCCGGCAAATGCCTTCGCTGGTGACCGATATTGAAGGGGGAGTCACTTATCGCGGGTCGGGGAAAGCAGGGATGCTGATTAATGGTATTCCTTACGGGTTGCTGGAGGAATATAGCGGAGATGTCCTTATCCAGTTGCCTGCTTTATTTTTCAACCGGATATCAATGTCTGCCTTGCCTGATATTTCGCTGGTGCCTGATGGGGATGCCGGTGTACTGAACCTTTCCTCTACCAATTATACAAAATCGGATTCGCCGCTGACGGTGACGTTGGGAGCGGGATTGCAGGAACGGTATAATGCCGGGGCAATCGTAAATCTGCATCCGGGGAAATTTCATATCGTTGGGAAATATAATTACCGGAAGGAATACCGCGAACGTTCGTTTGACAAGACGACAAAAACGGATGCCGGTACAACCATAATGAATAATAATGCATCGGCACGTCCGGATGTTCATCTGGCCGACCTGAGTGTGGGGTATGACCTGACTTCAAAAGACTTGCTGACTGTCTACGGATTATATCATTTGATGGATTACAACCGTTATGGGGGAATCAATAATAAGGTCTTGAATCCGGATGGAAGTGTAAAGAACCAGATGACCCGCCATCGTTATAACGACCAGCGTCAGGATGCTTATGCCTTGGAGGCCCGTTGGAACCATCATTTTTCCAATCCGTTGGATCAGTTGAGTGTAACATTCAATTATAATGACTTCGGTTATGATGAGGACAATTACTATGAAAATGAGAAGCCGGGAACCGGAACTATCCTGAAGAAAGACAATATGTTCATCAATCAGGACAAGCATAATTATTATTTTTCTGCTGCCTTCAGTAAGTTGTTTGCCGATGAATGGTATTTCAAAGCCGGATATATCGGACGTATCAAGGATGAAACTTACAGGACGGAGACAAACGACATCGGCCTGGATGATAATACCTGGACTCCCGTTGCCAATAAATCATACGATTATTCTTTCAACCGGAATACCCATTTGTTGTATGCCTCGGTCGACAGACGTTGGGACCGTTTCTCTGCCGAAGCCGGTTTACAGGCGGAAGTCAATGCGCAGAAATTCAAAACACAGAAAAGCAATACTCGTTTTCATGTATATCCCCGGGTAAAGTTTTCTTTACAGACCGGCAATGCGGGTAGTTTGTCATTGAGTTATCTGCAACGCGTGATTCGTCCTAATGGAGCGGATTTGAGTCCTTTCACCAATTACAGTGACCCGACTCATCTGTCACAGGGGAATCCGGATTTGAAGGATGAGTTCATTCATTCATTGGAATTGTCTTATCTGTTGGTTGCAAATCGTTTCCGTTTCTCCCCGGCCATTTATTACCGTAATAAATCGAACCGGATTATGGAAGTGATAAACGAGGAGTCTATCTGGCAGAAAGAGAATATAGGCCACAGCCAGGCATTGGGTTTTGAACTTTCCGGAAATTGGAATCCTATCCGCATCCTGAATATCGGTTTTTCCGGTAATGTGTACAGAGATGAGATTGACGGCAGAACGGTTGGCTATGAGGAGAAGAAGTCAATGGTTTGCACCGACCTGAAAGGAAGTGTGAGTATCTATATCACCCCGACTACGGAGTTTCAGCTGGATGGCTTCTTTATCTCGGACCAACTGACTCCGCAGGGGAAAATCAAAAGCCACAGCAGTGTGAATGCCGGGCTTTCTCAATATTTCATGCATCGTAAACTGCGTGCAAATCTGAGTATCAATAATATCTTTGACGGCCTGGAAGAGACGACCCTTATCGATACAAGCAAAATGCACATGGAGCAAGTACGCAACCGGGATGCACGGGTGACCTGGCTGACATTGACCTATAGTTTGTAAATGGTATTTTGATGGCGTAGATAAAGATAGATAGGCTCAAATCTTATCATATTTGAACTATCTTTAATAAAGAACCAGATACGCGGCTGGCTCTTTCACTTTTAATTGGTTCTTTCTACTAATGCCCCCAATATAAATTCAAGACAGTATCTTTATCATCTAAAGTTTTTCTGTTTTTTTCCTTCATTTGTTCATATTGAAGCTACTGTACTGATGAATAATGGTTTGTAAATGAATATAATGAAGAATATCATCCTATAGCATCTATATAATTCAAATTTTCCGTGTAATATAATGAATAAAGGCAAACTTTCTGTATACCTTTTTCAGGTAAAGTCATAAGTCGTATGTTGTAAGCATTTATCTTATTATTCTTTAATTCAAAAATCATATCCAACTTCTTGTTTGTCATCTGTCGGACGCTTGTTCGACAGATATCGGATAAGCGTCCGACAGATATCGAACAAGCATTTGACAAATGACGGACAAGAACGAATACAGCACTTTTGGTCTAAAAGTATATCAGTTCCACTCTACCTATACACTAATAAAGAGACAAGATATACCTTTGGATTTGCCAGTATCCAATGGTTGTTCATGATGAAGCGATAGAGGAAAATAGAGGAGAAATAGAGACGTTTACCTCGATTCTATTACAAATCATATCGGATCCTTCATTATGTTCATCTTGTATTGCTTGATTTATAATGCATATATACCATAAATGAAGGAATGAATACAGAAAACGGAAAAACTTTTATTAGGAGAGACTGCAATCGGTTTTGTTTTATTTACTGACTATAACACACACCCTGCCCCCTCTCAAGAGGGGAAACAGGTACAACCTGTCACTATTAACAGATAACTCACTTCTTGGCAAATTTGAATGTAGCGTCGTTGGTAGGGGCGATTCGCGAACCGCCCTTACGGTGTCAATGTAAGCCTGTAAGGCTTTAACAAACCAGCCCAGGGTTCTAACCCTGGGTTTATGAAAACCCGCTCCTGTCTTTCCGCCCTGTAGGGGCGGGACAAGATAAATATCAACCCTTTCAATCTTGTCGCACCCCTACAGGGTGCCTCAGAAAGAGAAGGATTCAAGGGGACCCAGGGTTAGAACCCAATGTCATCAATTTAAGGTTCATAGTGCTCTTTTGTAATTAGTTAGAGTATAGTTTTTACAATTGGGCCTTCCTTTCCTTGCTCGTGGAAACTTTCTTCCCGGTCTGATGGGCACCAA